>NZ_CP162272.1:0-100524 GCF_040930405.1 Kluyvera sichuanensis | reverse complement strand
TTTTCTCCCTCATGTATGAGATAAACGGCGATTTCAATCCCCGAATTAACCCACTCAAGCGAGCGTAAACCCGCTCAGTCACACCGAATTTCAACCCGTAATGCGCATGAGCTTCTTCAGTACAGGCTTCCGAATAAATTGACTCATGATGTGCAGCGCGAATAAGTGATACCAGGCTATCCACGAGATGTGAAATACGCCCTTCCCCCATCTTCCTGGAAGATTCTTGAGCGGCGGTTTTGACGTTGACGTTTCGTGTGTTCATCCTGTTTTTCTCCTGTGGTGATGGTTGTCCATCTCCCTGGTGAGTTCTCTCGCGGCAAAGGGCAAAGGAGCAACGGCGAAGGGAGGAAGGAAAGGGGCGACGGCTGAAAGTTTTTGCCCGCAAAAAGTTTCTGCCGGCGTTTATTTCACCCCTTGTATGACGACCCGACGGTGCTACGAACAGCCCTCCGCGTGAGGACACACGGGGGATGGCGTCACCGGGGGAACAGGATGCACACACCCGACACGTCGGAACGGCGTGGCGCACTCAGAGCGACGGCGCCGCCGGCGCGGTTAAAGCGGCGCGGCCGCACGGCCGCAGCAAGCGCGCCTTTGACATCAGCCATCAGACCCTAGCCGCATGGCCCGAAACCCGCAGGGGTTCGGCGGAGACTGGCGGCCGCGCAGCGGATGCCTGGCGGAGTGGGGCTCGACGACCGGGCCGCAACACGGACCGGGAGCCGAAGGGGGCCAGCTTCAGGCTTTTGCTTCTGGTTCTGGTTCTGGTTCTGGTTCTGGCCATTGATGTGCTGCAGCTGCCGCACCGGCACAGCAGAAAGAGAACAATGCCGAACACCGGCAGCGGAATGGCAAAGTTGAAAATGGAGAAGAGAGTAAATATCTATCGCTGGCAAAAGGAGATGCCGCGAACTGAAGGGAGGAGCGCGTCAGCGCGAGTCACTTCTGCGCCGCAGGCGCGCGGCCTTTTACGGCGCGGCCAGACGGGGCAAATTACCCCGCCTGAAACCGCACACCCTTACCCCAGAATTTTGACGATAACCGTCGAAACCTCCGTATATGTAAACGTATTACGCGGCAACACTTCCCAGGCAACAGCCAGCGGTTTAAGAATGCGCTCCTGGCGCGGTCCGTTAAGACAAATAGCCACCAACACCCCGCCGGGTTCAAGAAGCATTAGCGCGCGCTGGATATGCTTAATATCGTGTGCGTGCTGAAATGGAGGATTCATAATGATTTTGCTGTAGCGTTTCTCTGTTTCGTACTCCAGAAAGTCGCCACAAATCACGTTAACGCCATCAATATTTGCTGTAGATACCGGTATAAATCGCCGTTCTGCTCTACTGCGTCACACTGCGCCGCCGGCGCAACTGATTTGATAGCGCGTAATATGGCACCCGTTCCCGCGCTAGGCTCAAGTATTACATCTGTATTACAAACATCGGCCATTTCAACCAGACGACGACAAACCGGAGCCGGTGAAACAAAGAGCTGAGAGCTCGCCCGGATTTCGGCTACCGGCGCACGCCCTTCAATTCTTGCACGAGTCGCGTTTATTCTTTCTCTGAGTTCGCTACGCATATCTAATCACCTGTTAAAACTCCCCGGAGGAACCGGGGAGTTTAGTTATTATTTTTTTGGAATTTCTACGGTTTTCATGTCGGTAATATAAACCGTGTCCAGCGTGTACCCCGTCGCCATTACCCGGCGGAACCCACAAGATACGGAGGATCAGTCAAAATAAAATCGACTGCACGGGGCGGAAAACGGGACATAACCTGTACGCAATCACCCAGGATAAAACGGGACATAGCACTCTCCTCTCTGAAATTCGGCACCCTGTTGCGCCGTGCCGCCACAAAAACCCGGCGACCAGCTGAGGAAACAAGGGCAAACACCGGAAGCCGCAGCGCAGACATAAACGGGCTGAATGCTCCGTTTATGTCGAGAACGGGTGAGGATGTTGGCGCCAGCGTACCCTTGTAGCCGAAGCCGCCGGGTTAGCGTGAAGGCACGGCGTGCATAGTTGCCGCCGCATGGCGGCATAAAAAGTGGAGGGAACCGCCATCCTTATGGGTAAAACTAATCCAAATAGACTTCAGGGTACTACAGTCAGGTACAGCGTTCAGTTCACGCATAGCTGTACATTCTGTAGTTGCAAGCTGACCACAGTAAACTGCCAGATACTCGACAGGTTCAAATGTGCTTACTTCCATTTATCCTACGGGCATTTTATTGCCAGAAGCAGGCATTTTACTCTTGTGCTTATGCGGCCAAATCAGTTTGCAACTACAATGTTCCGCAGGTCACAGGCATGAAAAAAGCACCTTCTTGTGCTTTTTTTTTATCCTTTACTGAAGGATAATTAGCTGAATTTAAAGAGTCATAGGAAAAGGTGATGTACAAAGCATATAGTTTAAGAGTAGATGATGATGCTTTTCTTGGTTATTTACAACATGGTGAAGCCATAAAAAAAGCAAATAACACTGCTGCTAAAAGTGGACTTGATGCATTTTTTGATGGTGATGGAAGTCTGGTCGCAACAACAATAATGAAAGATTGGTTTCCCGAAATAAAAGCCAATGTTTTTATCTCCCACTCACATAAAGATGAAGCACTAGCAATAAAGCTAGCCGGGTGGTTAAACAATAGACTAGGCCTTACATCATTCATTGATTCTTGTGTTTGGGGTTATTCCACAGAACTTTTGAAAAAACTGGATACAAGATTCTGCCTTAAAGAAAGTGGGTATTATGACTATGACAAAAGAAATATCACAAATGGCCATGTGAATATGATGTTGGCAACTTCAATTACAAAGATGATTGACCAATGTGAGTGCATTATATTCTTGAATACTCCTAACTCAATTTCATGTAAAGGATCTATTGAGAGCGATGGAACTGAATCACCTTGGATATATGCAGAAATAGAAGCGACAAGATTACTTAGAGTAAAGCAACCAAATAGAATGATTGTTGAAGCTTCTATGGAAAAGAGAAGTTTCTCTATGGATGAAGCTATGTCAATAAAGTATGACTTAAACTTAAAGCATCTGCTACTTCTGGAGAACAGGCATATTCTTACCTTGCAGAATTGTGGAAGAAAAGGAACTGATGCTTTAGATTTTCTGTATAACTCTATTTGAAAAATTTGGAGGTTCTATGGATGAAAAAATAGCGCATCTTGGTTTCATCCAAGGTGTTATAAACAGAATGGGTAGCAACAGCTTTATAATCAAAGGCTGGAGCGTTGCTTTGATTGCCGCAATATTTGCGTTATCATCCGATAAAGAAAATTCAGCTTTTGCATATCTAGCTCTTTTCCCTTTAGCTATTTTTTGGGGATTGGATACATTCTTTCTTCTTCAAGAAAAAATGTACAGGAAACTGTACGAAGAAGTCGTAAATGGAAATGTAAAAAGTGAAGGGTTCACAATGAATGCCTCAGTCTATAGCAAAGATATTGGTTGCTGTTTAGGCGTGGCATTTTCTAAAACAATGCTTCCTTTTTACGGAAGCATGATTCTAATGATCTTTATTTTCATGTGGAAAGTTTTAGGGTTATTCAAGTAATAAGAAAAGCACCTTCGGGTGCTTTAACTTGCTCCCCGTAGATTAACACGCACCATTATCAACATCCGCTAAGTACCGTAAGTTCAGCCGATGGATGCAACACGCTTATTGAACTTCTCTTCGGGTGATTTATAGTCTAGCGCTCGGGAGTTTTCACTTCTTTCATCAAGTGAAAGTGTTAACGACTGCCGCTTCGAATATAGGGAGCCGTATCCACTACTCTGGAGTATAGTGGGTATGATAAATGAGTGATATTTCTCACACATCCAGGTGATATTATTCAGTACATCAATTCGCTTATATCTGTCACAGATAATCGTTTTCTGTTCCGGTGTGAAGTTAATCCGCGTTCTTCGCAACCAAAAGCGGACGTTAGCCGAATTAAATAATTTATAATACGATAGCTAGACACTGATATGTAAAAAAATTACTTTTAACACTTACATTATTTAATAAATTACGTATTATAATCAACTGTGTATTTTATTAATTAATTATAAATTTCAGAAAGGGTACATATGATAAACAAAATTCAAGATATGAACAGTATAACTTATAGAAATTTATTTGAAGATGCAAAAAAATTTACTATTGAGAAACAGTTTCCTTTAGATTCATATCCCATGAATGACTGCGAAGCGAATGTTTCAGAATTAGTTAAAGAACTTTCTGGTTTGTTTTTTGATTACACTAATAATTACCTTAATCATAATCTCAACCCAATCATTACATTTGGCGGGGACTGTGCAAATGTTCACTTTCAAATTCTTCGCTTTATAAATGACCATTATCGTTCCATTTCCGCAAACATAACAATTGGCGAGGTTCTCTTATCAGAGCAATTGGGATTTAAGTTTAACCAGAATAAATGTGTCGAATGGCTTGAAAATGGAATTCCACCAATATTTGACTGCCATGCATGGATAACCATAAATAATGACTATATTTTGGATTGTACCATCGGTACATATATCAATACACGAACTGCCCCTGATTCAGCCATAAATAAATCGGAAGAATTATACGGTGGTTTAATTTTTGGCCATGCAGATAACCTTCAGCATATTGCTTTTAGAAACTTAAAAGGAATAACACCGAAAGAATACTTTAAAATAAAATATACTCCCGTCATTCTTGGCAAGACAGCACTAAATAAGTTAGGTCCTAGATATACTTAATCCCCACATGGGCCCTAACATTCTCACTAAGATAAAAAACTTGGGCTATGTTATGTCGCTGAGGACTTAAAGTTCTACTCAGTAAGTAAGAAAGGCCCGCTGATTAAGCAGGCCTTTCATGTCGACGTACAGACAGAACTTATTTCTTGGCATAATCGTTCAGAAAGTTACCGAAAAAAATGCAAGCCAGAAACATTAACTGAAGCATTATTATTAGTGCCAGAGGAACGTGGTCCATGATCAACAAAGGGACTATGGACAGTATTGAACCTAAAAAGAACCAGCTGCCGATTTTCTTGATATTCTCTGGCCATAAGTGTTGTGGTACCTGCTTCCGGCGGAGATAGGACACAACAACTTTTAGAATCCATTGTTTTGGGTTGAGCATGGATCACCCTCAAAAGATTTTTTTCATGTTTTCTTTGACTGTGTTTCTACCAGATGCAGGTTTCTGTTCAGAGGACTTAGCTTCCTTCGCCACTGCCGGCATATCTTTCAGCGTGCTTAAGCCCAGCATCTTATCTGTCAGTAACTGTAGTTCCTGAATGGAAACGGGCGGTTCAGGCATACTCGATAACAACTTCACAAATCTGGCATCGAGGTCGTGTATCGCGCAGCCGGCAATCACCAGTTCTCTCAACAGTGAATTACGTCTACGCGTCGACACTTCGCCTAAAATGCTCATCAGTAATCCGGCGTTTACATCGTCGTTAATCTTCAGCGAAAAACGCCGGCGTTCTGACGAGCTGGAGAGTTTATCCGGCGACCAGGGATAGGTTTCCTGATCCGAAGTTTTTAAGAGCTCTCCTTCCCCTGATAGCAGTGCCAACAAACCGGCAAAAAGTCCTACCTGCATCTGACCGGCAAACAAAGCAGTCAGCACGGAAGGAAGACGCATATCTATCCGATACATGATGGCCCCGGATATCGCCGCTGCGCGGAGAAATTCGCCGCGCAGTGGTTGTGATGTCCGTTCAATAGTCGCCTGAGCCCGCATATCTGTTGGGTCATCATGGTAAAGGTAAATAGAAAAATTGCCTGCAGGCACGATTAATCCTCTTTCTGGAAGAGAGCAATTTCGCGCGCCAGGGCCAGCTGAGGTTCAGAGATTACTTCTACGCGCTCCTTCGCCAGTGGCCATGCGCTCCGAATAGCATCTTCAATCAGTGTTGCGCCGCCACCAGTCAGCAGCACGCGGTTCACGTTGCGGAAGTTCGTCAGTTCACTGACGATCCGAACACCCAGCGATTCAATTGCTTCTTCAATTTTGTCAACGACATAGTCAATTCTTGAAGCATCATTAATGATGCTGTTAAGAAATGCACGATCTTTTCTGCTGCGAATAACCTGGTCAGCAATTAACGGGCTGGTTTCAGTATCGGCCGCGCGCAGTGCCGCTTGCGCAGCTCGAGTCACCTGGGAGACACCAATCGATGGGTTACCGTGAATAGCGCTAATGTCTTCAAATTTACCGACAATCACGCCAGCATCCAGCGTTGTTCCGCCGAGATCGATAATCAGCGTTGTTTCCCCTGCTCCAGGTTGAATCTCTGACAGGCGACTAAAAGATGCAGGTAACGACTCCGGCATAACAATGACATCGAGAACGTTAAACACCTCGCCCTTATTGAGGGAAATATCGCGCAGCAGGTTCGCTTTTTTGCGCGCGATATTCTCTTCGTTCTTCTGACAATCCTGATCATAGTACTCGCTAAGCGGTAACGTCACCGTCAGCGTCACGTCCTGCGGCTTTAGCCCACTATTCAGCAGAGCATGATGCACAGCCAGAAGATTCAAATCACCATACTGGTATTCCACGTTTGTGGTCGACACGGCATCACGGCTAACCCGGTCCCACGAATATTTCATTGAACCGATCAGGTAGTTAAACGCCCCACCGAAATCAGCCACTTTCCAGCCATGTCGGAATGAGTTTGGAGACACCGCTGTTTTCATCTCGCCGTGTTCAAACCATGCCAGTTTAACGTTAGTAGAACCATCATCACAGTAGACATTCATCATTTTGAACCCTTTGTTTTGCTCAATTTGAGCATAACAATACACCATTTACAGATTCGGTCAATTTATTTAGCTCAAATTGAGTTAAATAAAAAGCCATAAACAACACAACCATCATTCTCAGGTAACTTATTTGACTCAATTTGAGCAACTTATTGCATGATTGATTTTTGGTTTGTTGCTTATATACTGTATATGCATACAGTTATTTTAGAGGTTTAACATGTTGCGCATTATCACGCCGGTTGCAAATCCAGCACGCCAGACAAGCCCCCTGTTCATTGAACGATGCCCTGCCGGTTTTCCCAGCCCAGCGGCTGATTACACCGAGTCAGAGCTGGACCTTAATGAGTACTGTATTCGTCATCCCAGCGCGACTTACTTTGTGCGCGCCCTTGGGGACTCCATGACTGAGCTTGGTCTACACAGTGGGGATCTGATGATCGTGGATAAATCAGAGCGAGCAGAACATGGTGATATTGTCATCGCAGAAGTAGATGGCGAATTCACTGTGAAGCAGTTGCTATTAAGACCTCGTTTAGCGCTACACCCTATGAATTCGTCATATCCCACGCTGTACCCAGATCCTGACCAGCTGCAGATTTTCGGCGTCGTAACTGCCTTCATTCACAAAACCCGAGGTGCTAATTAATGTCCTCAATGTTCGCGCTGGCTGACGTAAATAGCTTCTATGCATCCTGTGAAGCCGTTTTCAGGCCAGATTTGCGGGGTAAACCTATCTGCGTCTTGTCCAACAACGACGGCTGCGTGATCGCCAGAAACGGGCCTGCGAAGAAATTGGGCATAAAAATGGGCGTACCCTGGTTCCAGCTAAAAAGCATGCAGTTAAGTGAAAAAATATACGTTTTTTCAAGCAATTATGAATTGTACGCGAGCCTCTCTAATCGAGTCATGGCGAGAATTGAGGAGATGGCAATTCGCGCCGAACAGTACTCAATCGACGAGTGTTTCCTCACCCTCCAGGGACTTGAGACCTGTATCAGCTATGAGGACTATGGGCGAAAGCTGCGGGAACACGTTCTTAACGGAACGGGACTGACCATTGGAGTGGGTGGCGGCAGTAGCAAAACTTTAGCAAAATCAGCCCAGTGGGCCTCCAAAGAGTGGCCGCAATTCGGCGGTGTATTGATGCTTGGCCCCGGTGACCGGCGGAGAACCGAAAAGTTATTATCACTGCAGCCTGTCGGTGAAGTCTGGGGAGTTGGCAGCCGTATTTCTAAAAAGCTGGCCACAATGGGGATCACTACTGCACTGCAGCTGGCGCAGGCAAATCCTGTTTTTATCCGCCGTAATTTCAATGTGGTACTCGAGAGAACTGTCCGGGAGCTGAATGGGGAGTCCTGTATCGCTCTGGAAGACGCTCCAGCCCCGAAACAGCAGATTGTATGCAGCAGGTCATTCGGAGAGCGTATAACGACGTATGAGGCGATGAGACAGGCTGTTTGCCAATATGCTGAACGAGCAGCGGAAAAATTGCGTGGCGAACGGCAGTATTGTCGCCAGGTAGCTGTTTTTATCAAAACATCTCCGTTTGCCGCCGAGCCTTACTACGGGAACGTGGCCAGCGAGAAGCTGATGGCGCCAACCAGAGACACCCGCGATATCATTACGGCCGCAGTTAAATCGCTCGATCGCATCTGGGACGATGGACATCGATATGCGCGCGCAGGTGTCATGCTCAATGATTTCACGCCGACTGGCGTTGCGCAGCTGAACTTGTTCGACGATGTGCAACCTCATGCCCGAAGTGACCAGTTGATGCAGGTACTCGATAAAATCAATAACTCCGGTACCGGAAAGGTCTGGTTCGCAGGCCGGGGAATTGCACCTGAATGGCAAATGAAACGCGAGCTTTTATCTCCAGCATACACAACTCGATGGAGTGATATACCGGTAGCCAGGCTGTAAAGCATTATTGATCTTAGAGAACGCCGGTAGTGCTCGCCGCAGCCTCACGTCCCGAGCGTAGCGAGTTAGTGAGCGAGGAAGCACCAGGGCACCAGTGCTGACATAAACCGCTTAACGCACCGATACTGTCAGAGAGGTTTGTTGAGTTATCCACATATCCACCTGATATTTTTATAAGATCTTTTTTAAAGAGGTTTTTAGATCTTCTTTTTAGAGGCCGCTCCAGCCCTTTAACCATGCGGCTTTCAGCCCTGTTGATGTGACAAATCACCCTTTCACTGTGACGATTTGCCCTCAGAAACACCGTTTTTCAGTGACAATCTGCCCTCAACCCTGTGACAAATTGCCCTCAGGATCTGCGTAAAATCACAGAGTTATCCCAATCAGTTGACACTTCCGTTCACACTGTGACAGGATTGAATCCTGTCACATAAAACATGGTCAGGTCATGACGGATATTGCGCTGATAAATCAAAAAAACCGGAAGAACAGCCCCCGTATTGTTCAGTCGAATGAGCTCACTGAAGCGGCCTACAGCCTTTCTCGCGATCAGAAGCGGATGCTGTATCTGTTTGTTAATCAGATAAGAAAATCTGACGGCACGTTGCAGGAACATGATGGTATTTGCGAGATACAGGTAGCGCATTACGCTGCCACGTTTGGCCTGACTTCAGCTGAAGCAAGTAAGGATATACGGCAGGCTCTGAAAGGCTTCAGTGGCAAAGAGGTTGTATTTTACCGGCCGGAAGAGGATGCCGCTGGCGAGAAGGGTTACGAGTCTTTTCCGTGGTTTATTAAACGCGCTCACAGCCCATCGCGCGGCACCTACAGCGTGCATATAAACCCATATCTCATCCCTTTCTTCATCGGCCTGCAGAGCCGTTTTACACAGTTTCGGCTCAGCGAAACGAAGGAGATCACCAATCCGTACGCGATGAGGTTGTACGAATCCTTGTGCCAGTACCGTAAACCTGATGGTTCTGGCGTGGTATCTCTCGGTATCGATTGGATCATGGAGCGCTATCAGCTTCCGCAGAGCTACCAGCGCATGCCGGATTTTCGTCGCCGTTTCCTGCAAGCCAGCGTTGACGAAATTAATAGCCGCACGCCTATGCGGTTATCCTACTTAGAAAAAAAGAAAGGCCGACAGACTACTCATATTGTATTTACTTTCAGTGATATAGCGTCAAATGCAGCTTGATTGGATGAGGGCGAATTGTCACTGTTAGCGAGGGTTATTTGTCACGATATTAAATCTGAGTTAAGGGCAATCTGTCACAGTTGCCCTTTTTTATTGCTCCTATTCCGTAGTTCTGGGGCTTTCAGCCCAGGGATGGAACGATAAACATCAAAATTTGAGGGCAAATTGTCACGGTTCAGAACAGTGCAGTTTGTCACACCACAACGATAGGAAAAGTGAGGGTGATTTGTCACACGGAGCCTATCAGTCCAGCATAACCTTCGAGCGGCACCAAAATTGAGGGTGAATTGTCACTGTTACCCTGGACCATAGGCATGCAGCTGCATTTTTTACTTTCCCACGTTAAAGATATGGGCCAGCAGTAATTTGTTAAATGTCGTCCTGGGAGCTTCTGGCCAACCAGGTGGATCAGTAATAAGGTCACCCAGCTGCGCCATCAACTCATGAGTTCCTGCTTTACGCTGGATGTATTCTTCTGAATCATTACCCATCGTTTCGATGATAATCGATCCCACAATGTCTTTTCCCGCCGGCACGACGTTCAGCATGAAATCGGGGTGGACGACCTCACTATCAGGCCCACTTTTTAGGGTAAAGAGAGGTTTTAGCAGACTCATTGCTGATGGCGAATTGTCACACTTCCCGACGTATTCAGCGGCATTGAGGATAACTTTCAGCGTCTCGCGTTCTTTGTTACTGTCGACGGGAACTGGGTTATCAAGCTCGTAGGCTGCATGAGCATATCCTTCATGGCAGTACGCTGCGCCATTACCATCTAACCGATATTCAATAATCACCCAGTACGGCGCCCTGCTGCCGGCATTATATGAGTTTTCCCCGTTTATTCGGACACGAGCTACAGGCTTATGTGTGTATGGCGTTCCTTTCACGGTGAAGGTTATTTCTTGATGAGTGACATGTTTACTCAGCCCAACGATGTAAAAGCAGGCGGCCTTGTTCTCGTCTTTAATTTTCGTATCGCTAATCAGAGCTTTCATGGACTCATTGATACGGAAACTATTCATCCAAGGGCTGCAGCTGATGATGGACGACAGAGGGATACCATTTTCCATCGAGCTGGTAGCCACAACCTCTTTTACCCTGTTGAGCGCGCTAATCAGGCCTGGGGCACCATTTTCAGACAGCAACTCTAGCTGGTTAAGCCCCGCAGCCTGGATGAGCGTCAGCAGTTTGCGGCCGATTGCCGGGACAGGCTTCAGTGATTTTCTCCGATGAGCCTGGGGTCCCCTTGGGGTAGGTACGCCCGTCACTTTTCCTTTGTCCACCTCATCAGGCAACCAGTCATTACCGCCAACAGGGTTTAGTGGGCTGGTTTTTGCTTCCTGACCTCTGCCATCGCCTTCCCTCCCCTTTTTCATCCTGAACAGCGGGCATTGCGCGTCATGTTCGGGTGACGTCGATAAATGTCGGAGTGTGGCTGATTTAACCTCGCAGTTAAGAGGCTTCTTCCCTGCGCTGGCCAGGCAATCGCATTCAAGCCATAACTGCCTTGTATCCATCTCAGTGAAGATTTTGTTGGCCAGCAGGAGGTCTGCCCTGGTGGGGGTTAATGCACGGCTGACAACGTGCGAGATAGCCATTTTCTCGACGAAGCTTAGCTCACGGTGAACTCTTCCCCGTGGGGTTTCCTTCCAGACAAGTTTCATTCCACCCCCCTTCAGTTTTTGCTACAAATGAATTTCATTTGTAATTCTATTGTATTACAAAAACACCATTCCTCACATCATCAAAAACCGACAATGACGAATACATTTGTATTTCATATGTATTTCATTGTTTTGCTATTACTGTTTATTTTCATCATGTTGAGCATCAATAAAAAGTTTCTCAAGAGCATCTAGTACCTGCTGGTCTATAAAGTTCAGGAAGTTATTCATCTTAGCATTTAAGTTTTTAAGGTGCTTAATAGATATCTCGTGGTGCATTCCTTTCACATCGCGCCCGTTACGGTGAACAATGTCGTGCCTAATCTGTACAGCCTGTGCGATACCAGATAAAAGATGTTCGGGAAAGCGAATGAGCAGGCAGTTATCGTAGAGTTGTTTTACCGTAGGAATGTGATGAAATGACAAACTTTGCAGATCATCTTCAATGATTTTATCAAGTGATTCGAGCTGTTTGTAAACCTCAGAAAGGGGCTTTTTTTCCACTGACTTATACTTGGCATAGTTCTCCACAAAACGGCGCTTGACGGATTCATGCTCTACAGACCGGCAAAATATGTCGGATAGATATACTTCCATCACGGTGATGATGCCTGAATAGCACATACGCAAAAGAACAGAGTTTTCTGTACTCTGGTTAGCCAGGTTAAGAAGTTCATCAAGGCTCTTTCTCGCATTACGTAATGGCTTTGTGGCACCACAGTTTCTTTCTTCGAGATCCAGGAAATCGTCCATACGTTCATCCCAGATTAACTCACTTAAATTAAGCTCACATAATGCGTTATCGTCTGACGCCAGCAGCAGCGCAAAAGAATAGAAGTCGTAATCAATACAAGGGAAGTTGTAACTGGAATTACGCACCCACTCACAATACTCATCGACACTGCTGAGCATAAGCGAAAGAACAGGATCATCAGTTTCAACCCACTCATATACGCTGAAGTGAAAGTCATCGTTCCTGGGCCAATCCTTTGTTTGTTTAAACCGTTGAATCCAGTCTTCCAAACGTGCGTTTTCCAGGGCTCCCAAGGCCAGTTTGAGCCAGTTGTATCTGCGAGTGTCATATTCCTCTTTGTCCTGAATTCCTTCTAGTGCATAGAACTCTTCCCCAAGTTCGGTTTTCCAGGAATTGAGTGCATGAGAGAAATGACGCTCCAGCGAATCGCGATCATACCCATTTAACTCCATTCTCCTTTTAATCTGCCCAACAGAAGCTCGATAGCCGATAAATGCCCCGTCATATCGTAAGTCTTCGTCCGCTGTATGTACCTCCCGGACCCGGTCTCCTTCCTGGAAGAACCAAAGATGGTATGAGTTCTGTGTTGGATAGATGGTTAAATAATCATCGATGGTGATTTCTGTCCAGGTAGACAATTAACAACCCCTTTGTAATACAATTAGAATACATATGTATTCTAATATTGTTTAATACAATGTCTTATAGCTTGATTATATAAACTTAGAGAACACATATTTGACATTCATTTGAGATACAAATGTAATACATTAGTCATCCATGTATCGCTTATCACCGTCACAGAAATCGCATCCCCGGATATAGCTAAGCTCCTGGACAGAGTCGATCGCATGGTTGCAACATTCGCATACCATTAACGTCTTAAAGAAGCTAAGACACTCAGTACACAGGTAGCCATTTCCAAACTTAGCCACCGTTCCAGGTCTCATACACTGAGTACATCCGGCAGGCAAAAACTCGTCATCCCAGTTGGAGTGAAACTGGCTCTCATCAAGAACATCATACCGTTCATGGTTAACATCGCATTTGCTACAGCGGACGGTAAACTCCCCTTGTTGGCAGGGCATTTCCTCACCACAAGCCGGGCAATGCATACGTATGTACCCGGAGAGGCTGGAGCAAACCAGGCAATGTCGCTCGTATAAAACAGGGAGTTCATGATGACCAGTATCGATCGTATCTGTTACTGCAGCATCCTGATTGCATTCATCGCAGCGTTGTACAATTTGTCCCCCGGCAACGCGTTTATCAAGATCAGCCTTAACCTGTTCCAGTCGTATTGCTGAATAGAATTTATTTCCCTGCAGAAGCAGAGTTTCACTCCTGGCAAGCTGCCAGGAGTGTAAAGGACCAAAAATGGATGCCCAGTCTTCTCGCATAAAGCGGTTCAGCGCAAACCAGGCTGCAGCCTGCTCGGAGAGTATGGTTTGTTGGTCCTTCTCAGTGAAGGCCGGCTTATAGAAGTGGACCACCTGATTGCGATGCTGCCTGATAATGTTGAACGCTTTTTTGGTCTCGCTTGGCAGAGGCATGTTCAGCACATCTTCTAACCGCGTAATGGCGTCGTCATAAGTAACTGACTGGAAATCTCCCACGAGATATTTACTGCGCACAACCCGCTTACCTATGCAAACCAGGCTCCAGTGCTCATGGACCAGCGGCACTTTCAGCATAATCTCGACGGCAGTCCAGAAACTGACTATCGAGTGTTTGTACTCTTTGGCTTCCAGCTCTTTACGTGCCTTATCAAGGAAGTCCATACCATTCTCGATCAGCGCCAGCACATCATCGCCTGGAGGATTATGTTTTTCCTGAATGATTAACTTCTGCATTGTTGCCTCAGTCAGTTCTGGCGCGCAGCAGCTGCAGCGCGTCCTGTGTGTTCAGCGTAAAGCGGATGTCCTGGCTGGCAGCCACATCGAGAGCAAAGATCTTCGTATACACCTCGGTGCTCTCAAACTTTTCATGGCCCATCAGCCCCTGAATAATTTTCGGGTGCACGTGGCCATACAGCAGGTGCATCGCAAAACTGTGGCGGAACGTGTGCGGGCTGATGGCGATACTGAACCGGACACCGTCGCGGCCGGCGGCATCGATGGCCCGGACCAGCCAGTTTCTGACCGTCCGGTCGGACACCGACCAGACTGGTCGCGCGCGACGTTCGCCGGTGATGATGTCATCTTCAAACTGTTCCTTCGTACTGGCGAACAGCCGGCGCATCTCATCCACATAGGCCGGGTCCGACAGCGGCACCACGCGGTTGGCGCTTTTACCTTTCTTCGGGCGGCCGCCGCCGGCGCGACGTTGTTTGGCGGTACGGATCACCACATGCGGAATCTCATCGTTGAGGTGAAAGTCCCGCCTTCTTAACGCCAGCGCCTCATTGAGCCGGGCACCGACATTCCAGAGCGTATTGATGAACGCATGCTGATTCCAGTCCGGCAGATAATGGAGCAGGGCGCTGACTTCCGGCGCCAGCAGGTATTTTGGCAGCTCGGTGTAATGGCTGGCCATCTCCCGCAGCGACAGCGCGCGGCCGTAATCGAATCCGGCCGGTACCGCGGTGACGGGAAGGGCAGGGGAGCCAGGCATGTAAGAGGGCAGATTCATGGTGTCCCCGTTTTCTCGTGCGCTACGCAAAATCTGCTGCAGATGACCCCTGCTCGTCAGAAATTTTTCACGTAGCGCGATCTGGTGAAGTTCTGTGACTATTTTCGTCGCTCGCAGCGGTTGTTGCCACTGGAAAAACCCGCAGAGCCCGAACCCTGAAATTTCCGATTTCTGGAAATATACCATAAAGAGGAAACAGATAAATCAAGGCCAGCGGCAGCAAAGGATCGTTTCTGGATCGTTTATGCCTGGATGATGTGTTCTGAAGCAGGCTGCACGCAATATCCTGTGGTTTTCGGTGATCGGGCGGTTTTTCCTGAAATTACAGAAAACGGAAAGCAGAAATCCGGGCGCAGCCGCGCCCGGTTAAGAAGGGATGACGTTGGGGTCTGAGGGCCAATGGAACGAAAACGTACGATAAGAACATAACACATTGTAATAAAATAGAATTATTTATGATGTGCAGTAAAACGAAAACCTACATTAAAAGACTTTAGCAAGAAACTTACTATTCTCATTCCAAAGCGCGACAGCCCTGCATGCATAGTGGAGAAGGGGCTGGCGACGATAACCCATTTATCCAAGCGACCGTCGGCCAGCTTCCTTATTGCTAAATGATTTTATATGTGAGCAAACATAGATCCTGACTGAACGACCCTAACCTTTGAATCTAATAAAGCCTCAAGAAATTTTTCCGGTGCTAATCTTTCAAATACTGATAAAAATTCATCTGTGAGAGCCAGATAATCTTCATATTTTCCAGATGCAACTTCCCGCCATATACTCGGACGATATCGAACTAATATTGACAATGCATATAAAATAACGGTTGTAATGCATCTATACTCAGAAACTCCACCGAATATTGGTATGATATAGCTAGACTCAGTGAATGGGCTATGATGTTGTTTTATAACTCCGTGCCAGAACTCATCATTTGGATGCCTAACTAAAGCTTTAAAATGTAACCCAGGATATTCTGATTGTACATATTCTATTTGTTCAATAGGGAGGTCTAACTTTGCAATATCATCAATGGTTTTCGAGCAGGATATATCATTAATTGAAACGTAAGATTCTCGCTTCTTTTC
Source organism: Kluyvera sichuanensis (assembly GCF_040930405.1). Classification (NCBI taxonomy): domain Bacteria; kingdom Pseudomonadati; phylum Pseudomonadota; class Gammaproteobacteria; order Enterobacterales; family Enterobacteriaceae; genus Kluyvera; species Kluyvera sichuanensis. The sequence continues at coordinate 84,476 of NZ_CP162272.1, read as the reverse complement.
AGTGTTAAAACGAAACGATCCATTTGCATCGGAATCATAACGAAAAGTAAGCCAATTAATAGATGTATCTGATACCATTCTAAGAAGCTCTTCGAGCTCAGGTATGTGCGAAAATAATTCAATTAACGTTATTACATACTCGTTTGATAAATCTATATCTGTTTCTTTACGCGGTTTTTTACTAGGATATAAGGTAACATCGCAACCAAGAAAATCCATCCATTTACAAAAAAAACCGTTTGATAGGACACCAACGACAAACCCTTCAAAAGGATTGTCACTAACTGAATCAAATGTGAACAAACCATGCCCAAATTTTGTCATATCTTCAACTTCTTGCAAAGACGTAGGCCCCTTAGGAGACGCTAGCATTTCCGCAGATGCCAACGCTATTGCACCGTAGTAAAGACTTACAACTCTCTGATTTAATTTTTGTTTGCTGGCTGCCTCAAAGTAGTCACAAGCATTTTGTATACAAAATGCCAGACCTAATGCTTTGGCTTTGATAACGTCATATTCAAGTTTGGCCCCAAAATGATTACAACGCTGTTGTATTAATTTTTCGGCTAACCCCATAGTTCTGAATTGTTTAATTTGGCTCCAGATTTGATTTATCGGTTGCTCAGACTGGATATGATTTGTAAATTCTTTAGGTTTAAACGAAGGAATATCTTGACCGCCAAGTGATAACTTACCATCAGAGGCTGACGTATTCCATTTGATGATGTAAGTTTGTAGTGATTTAAGCTCAATAACATCTGTTGATATCCCATATGCATAAGACTTAAGATGGTAAAAATCTCCATTTAAAACGATTAGGTCAACTAGCTTATCTAGGTTTTTATAAACGGAATTGTCAGTTGCACATGAGTAAAGCAAGGCTAAATTGTAATTGACACTTCCTTTGCTCACTTTAATAATTACATATTCTCCATGTGGGTAAGAGCCAGTAACTTCACATTCCCAATGGTGTTTATTAAAGTAATTAATAATATTATCTTCGGCACTTTTAACTAAAATATTCAGCCTCAGTTGTTTACCTGTATCCATGATGTATCCTTTCAATAATTTTATAGATTAGCGAATGCTATTCAACCTTCTCATCTTTCAGTATTTTATATACAGTAGAGCGAGCAATATAGAGCTGACGAGCTATTTCCGTTGCTCCAGTTCCTGCCTGATGAAGCGACAGCACATTAAGCCTGTCTACAGATCTTTTGCGACCAAATTTGATACCTTTTAGCTTTGCTTCCAGTCTACCTTCATTTGTACGATCCAATATTCTCCGGCGTTCAGCCTGAGCTACAGCTGACAGGATAGTCACCACCATTTTGCCCATTTCCCCGTCGGTGCTGATCCCGTCATCAATAAATCGGACAGCCACTCCATGAGCATCGAATTCTTTTATCAGCTGAATCATATCGGCAGTATCACGTCCGAGGCGATCGAGTTTCTTCACCAAGATGACGTCACCTTCCTCCACCTTCATACGCAGCAGATCCAGTCCTTCTCTGTCTGTAGAGCTGCCGGACGCTTTGTCGGTAAATATGCGATTAGCTTTCACCCCTGCCTCTTTAAGCCCCTTAACCTGAATATCGAGAGACTGCTGACTGGTTGATACCCGTGCGTAACATGCAAGACTGTGCTGGGAATCATTGCATTACGGTGATGATTTCAGGCTGTACTCAGCCAGCTAAAGCACGAAGCAGCAGTATAACCATCTGACCTGCAACTCGTTGATGATAAAGGGTTAGACCCCGTGAGGCCTATCTGGCTATTGTACAGGATATATGCATCCGCTTAACGAACAAGAACCTCACGCGCGTCTTTCATCAGGGTCCGAATCGATGACGATTCATCATGGCCGTTTATAGTACCGCAGTCTCTCCCCTTTATTTTTAACTTTGGTGCAGACAGAAACCGTAAACGCCGGCGTTGACATGCCGGGGAAGCCCTTATAGTACAATAATTTTCGATATCCAAACTGACCCCAATAACCACCACTTGAAGGAATGACAACTTCTCTCACCACCAATATCAGCGTTTTCCAGGCTGTGATACCATAGCTTGGTCATTTTTCAGAGCTAGGGCTGATGAAGAAGAAAAGCAGCACACCTACTCCCCACGATGCCACGTTCAGGCAGTTCCTGACGCAACCGGACATTGCCCGTGATTTCATGGAAATTCACCTGCCCGCAGAGCTGCGCGCAGTCTGTGATCTCAGCACGCTGAAGCTGGAATCCGGCTCGTTCGTTGAGGATGATCTCCGCCAGTATTTCAGCGACGTCCTCTACAGCCTGAAAACTACAGCCGGCGACGGATATATTCATGTCCTGGTCGAGCACCAGTCAACGCCGGACAAACATATGGCTTTCCGCCTCATACGCTATGCGGTAGCCGCCATGCAGCGACACCTGGAGGCAGGGCATAAAAAACTGCCACTGGTGATACCGGTGCTGTTCTATACGGGTAAACGCAGCCCGTATCCGTACTCAACCCGGTGGCTGGATGAGTTTGACGATCCGGCGCTGGCAGGCAAACTCTACAGCAGCGCTTTTCCGCTGGTAGACGTTACGGTCATTCCGGATGATGAAATCGCCGGGCATCGCAGCATGGCTGCACTGACCCTACTGCAGAAACATATTCACCAGCGGGACTTGGCTGAACTGGTTGATCGGCTGGCGCCCATTTTGCTGGCCGGATATCTGTCTTCATCGCAGGTAATATCGCTGGTACACTATATAGTGCAGGCAGGCGAAACATCGGACGCCGAAGCCTTTGTACGCGAACTGGCACAGCGTGTGCCGCAACACGGAGACGCACTTATGACCATCGCACAACAGCTTGAACAGAAAGGCATCGAGAAGGGCAGGGCTGAAGGTCTGCAGCTCGGTGAACAGCGCGGTATTGAAAAAGGCCGTTCAGAAGGTGAGCGTCAGGCCACTCTGAAAATTGCCCGTGCTATGCTACAGAACGGCATTGACCGTAATACTGTCATGAAAATGACCGGTCTGACTGAAGACGCCCTAGCGCAGATCCGCCACTAATCCCCCTTTCCTGGCACTCCCTGTCTGGCCATCAGCGAATACTGGTGGGGCAGGGAGGCATCAGGCTCTGCCAGCCAGCCACAGCGATTAAACAGCTTCATTACCCCCCGCTACCTTCCCAGTCAGACGCGCTGTCAGCGGATTTATCTGTCGGCCGCTGTCGTCAAAAGCGACATCGAGGTTGACCCGTGAGAGATAAATGCCATTGACGCCCGCACTGAGCGGCACGGCATTCCGGCCGGACCATTCCCGATCACTCAGCAGAAGATAGTTCCAGTGCATATCTTTGGCTGTTTCCAGCGCATAGGTCAGCCGGAACAGGTCGTTCTGCTCGGACAACTCACCGGTGCAGGAACGACAGAGGTAATTCAGCTTGCTGGCCAGCTTCGCGCTGACGCCCAGCTGGCACCCCTGCTTCAGAAGCCATGCGGGTTACAGGCTGTTTTGTGCTGTTTGGGAGAAGTGGGGTAATGCCAGGATGGCTGTAAGAAACAAAAAAGGCCAGCTTGCGCTGGCCTGGTACACGACTGATTCTCAGAAAAACCAGCGGATCAGTTCTAAAAATGCGGTAAGCGTTTTCAGAACAAGGATGACTTTCGACAGAACAGTATCCATATTTCCCCCATATGGGAGAGTGGAACGCCGGAATGAACCTTTTCACCCTGCATAACGGCTTATCTAAAATGTCAGTTAAAGATAGCTCCACTCTGGTTACGGTACTGACACAGCACCACCTGTTATCAGCCAGAGTTAACTCAATGTCTTGTCTGGTACTTGTAAATCAGATTGATTAGTTCAAGTCGTGGGGGGTATCATTCAAACGTCAGTTAAAGATAGTTCCACTCCACATCTGAGTACCAGCTCAGTGGTGGATGTAAAAGGCCCGATTACCAGTCGGGCTTTTTTTACGTCCCAACAACGCTAAACTCCGCGCCATTCGCCACTTCACGAACATTATGAGTAACATAACATCCAACGGCACTCACTTTAGTTTCTTCTTTATTGATGTAGCGCAAAGTAAAAATGCGAGAGTACAGATGACAGCTTGTGCGGGAAATGTAAATTTCATCGAGCAAAAATTGTCTAAAATCAAGGCATAACAAACTGAATGTTTTTTATATGACAAATCAAACCGTTTGTTGTTACGCCGTCACTTTAACAGCTGAGGAGGGGGACTACCTGGACTATCCTGAAGGAAAGGGCACTATAGCCCCCTTATTCATTCTTGTTACCCTGACAGCCCCTCAAGGGGTCAGTTTGGGAAACGGAAATTATTGTACTATAAGGGCATAATTTAACCGTTTCTGGAAGGTAACTGATTGATTTGTCTTCATCGGCTATCGTATTTAAGTTATTGCATTCACGGTGTCGCATTTAGGTTATCTCATTACCCATACATGCCAGCCAAACGCCAATATGAGTTTTCTTCAACGCTGGCAAAGAATGGAGCTACTACATTATGTAGGTCCTCGGTAAATAGATGCATGAATAATTCCTTCTGTAAAGTTTCTATATCTAATTCTTTGAGTTTCCATGTAGAAATCCTCTCAGATTTTTTGAGTGTGCTGCGGCTGTTATCCAGCTGCAGCGTGAGGTTGTCGCCCGTTAAGCTGACGACTGGGATGATAATATCGGACCTAGGGTGAGATGTCTTAACGTGATAGAAAAATAAGTCAATAAATGGGATAACCCACTCATTCTGGTAGGAAAAATGCATGTTGGACAGGTCATGGATCTGTAAAAGATGTAGTTTTTATAACGAAAAAAGCCCTTAATCAAGGGCTTCAAGGCGATGCTATTTATACTGATTTTGAATACATTTGTATTTCATTTGAATTACAAATTCAGGGTGTCAGATGTTCTCTTTTATGGCTTTGAGCACTTTCTCAGGGCCGGCAGACTGAGCCAGATACAGCCCTGCGCGTAACAATGTCGACACAGTGATGTTCTTGTGCGTCAGCGCCTGGATTTGCTCAACCAGCTGCTGCGCTATCATTTTTTCATTAAGGGTCATACGAATTGTTTTTGGCGTTTCACCTGAAGTATTTTTCTTCTTGACCGAAATATTTGTCAGGCGACTCTGCACCGTAGAACGGTCGGGTTTTTCCATCTTAGGGCGATCAAGATCTTTGGCCATTATGCCACCTCACGTTTTAAAAGTTCATCTAACTCACGTGCGAGTTTCGCGTAGTCTACTAAGGCCATAGCACTTTTCTGATAGTAATACAGCGGAACACAGGCAACCTGAGATTGCACAATAGCCTGGTCAGTACGGATTCGGGTGCTCATCAGACGTGATGATATGCGTTCGTGTTCTGTCAGTGCTTTGTCGATAAAGTTATTAATTATTTTATTTGAGCCGTTGTGTTTACTACGGAATACGCTGAAGCGGGTATATGTGCTTTCAGATATTTCATCCATATAGTCCAGCATGGTTTCCATGCCACTTAAAGAAAAACTACTGCCATCAACTGGTATCAGAACATGGTCAGCTATATAGATGGCATTGCCGGTTGCAATATTAAGCCCTGGCGCACAGTCGACAATGATGTATTCGTATTCGTTTCTGACTTTCTCAAGATGGCGAGCAAGTATTTTTTCGCGATGACTTCGAGCTAACGTTTGTTCGATCACTTTTTCAAACGTTGGGTCTGAAGGTATCAGGTCAAGATTCGGGATAGGAGTATCCCCTGCCATAGCCGGAACGATAGCGTCGTGGATATCGAATTTGGGGTTGCTATAGAGATCGCAAATGGTCGGCCCGTACATGGAATAGTACTTTTTACCGTTGGCTGTTACCTCGGTGGTGTTGGCCTGTTGATCGGAATCAACCAACAATGTGCGTTTGCCTGCTCGGGCATAATGAACTGCCAGATTCGTGGCTGAACTAGTCTTACCAGGTCCGCCCTTATTGTTCATGATTGCTATTATTAACGCTGCTAACGGGTGTTGTGCTTCCTTCATGGTATCTCCGGGAAAATTGCCATCTTCGCGGTATTTTGTAATCTATTTTGTAGACGATAGCAATACAAATGTATTACAAAGATAGGCGCCGGTCATTCACCATAAACAATGGTCTGTATGGCGAAGTAAGGTGATGTATTGATGATTACTGTTACCATTAACGAGATGAACGACTAGGTGGAACGTCAAAGGTTCCCCTGTAACCGTCACGATCGATAATTGTTCACTCTGAAGAGGTATGCACTATGACTGTCAGGCTTTATAACAATGCAGCAGATGCACGAGCCAAAGCGAACAGTGAATGGCATGAAGAATGGATTAGTAAAAGTGGCCTGAAAGCTCGCCTCTGGACTGATAAGGCGACTAGTGATTTTCTTGGTGCGCCAGCTCAACGCTGGACCGGTAAAGGCATGGAAGCAGAAGGAAGTAAAAAAGGTCGAAGCAACAACCGCTTTCAAAACATGGCTGGAACAGCGTCGCTCATGGCTCATTGCGCGAGGTAAATTAACCGCTGATACATAATTCCCGCGCCAGCCAGGAAGTTCAGGGGGCTCTTATCATCGGTTAAACTCACAGCACTGAGCGAACAAACTGGCTGAGCCTAAGGTCGGCGATAAGCAAAGAGCGGAATCTCTTTGTGTCTACACAACCTTCATGGACATCTTTCGCCCCCCCGCTTATAGTGCTTCTGTTTTCAATGTTATCTAGCCCCTGTCAGGAACAGCTAATGCTCGATCTAACTGCGTTGGATTATCTAAAATATATAGGAGTAGGGTTAATTCTGATTCCTTTTTTCCTTGTATCTAAAGCTATAATGATAAAAACGAGAAATGAGTTTAAGAATAGTGGGCTTGGCTTTGCAGTTCTTTTCCTGACGGTTAACATTACTTTATTCCTTGCTCCTGTGGGTATTATCCTTGCTTCCTATTTTGATAAAGGAGCGGTTGCATTAATAATCTCTTTCCTTACTTTCTTACTAATTTTGTCAGGCGCATACGTTTACGACAGGATCATCAAACGTACTTTCGTTATCAGAATTGATGAGTCAACATTTTATATGTTATATCATCGAGCAAAAGAAGATGGTGTTTCCATCAAAGATTTAATTGTGGATAGAGTCACGAAAGAATAATGGTGCAATTACTGGCATTCGGCCAGATGCAGCTGCGCGGCTGAGAATCGATGGCACATTCTGGCAACGAGGCACCGGCGAGCTCGCAGAACTGCTGGCATACAGCCCGGTAACGTAACTCCTTCGTCATCCTGAATTAGCACTTTTTGATGCAACTAACACCTTGAAACTCGGCGGTTAATTCCAATATTTATATTTCCACTAACCAACAAAAACGGGGCTTAAAATGACTGAAAAATATTTAACTGATGATGACTATGAAGGTTTGGCAAACCTGCTCAATGTCGCGCTTGATGGCTATAAAAACGGAGAAATGACGCGTGAAATCGCCGTGAGTGGGTTGTCTCACGTCATCGCAGCAATTGATAGCGGCAACTATACAGAAGCACGATACTGGTTCCGAAATACGTTTTTGGTGAAAGAAGAAATCGATGGTGGAGAAATATACAGCTGAAGGATGTTCTTCATACTTCTATCTGGGGTCAGTTTGGCTAGCTTGAAAAGTGCTGGTACATTCAGCATCGAGTTACCGGCAAGCTCGCAGAACTTCTGGCAAATCTTCCCCGTTACGTAATCCTCTCACCAGATTGGACGTTCAGGTTATTCTGTCTATTTTCGCTGGCGGTGATGGAACAGCGCGGATAAAATTAGGCCTAACTAGTGGCGATTAACTTAACCTCGGATAACATTATGAGAATATTAAAAGATTCAGTCCTTTCCGATGAGTTTGAAGGATGGGATGAGGATATGGTCTATGAGTTTGATGATGGTACAAAATGGAAATTAGCGTCTTACCATTACAGCTATTCCTACAGCTACCGTCCCAGAGCGAAGCTATTAATTGACGGCTCACGCTATTATCTTGAAGTTGAAGGAATGGGTGAGCCTGTTGAGGTAGTCCAAGTGTCCTGAATGCGGGCCGCGCTAGCGGCCTTTTTTACGCTACTCGTTTAATGCCCTGCGCCAAGTTGGATATCCAGGCTAACACGCTACAAAATATTGCATGTGCCAGAATGTTATGTCTATTGCTGGCATTCGGTCAGCTGCAGCTGCACAGCCAGTTTGAAAAGTGCAGGCACATTCTGGCATCGAGGCACCGGTGAGCTAGCAGAACTGCTAGAAAATCTTCCTCGTTACGTAATCCTCTCAACAGATTGGACGTTCAGGTTATTCAGCCCACCACTCGCACACTTCCACTCGTATAAATCTCACTTCAGCATGACACCCCGCACGAAGAACCGATCCGTCACTTAGGGCAAATTGAAATCGTTGTCGTTACCACTGACAAGCGTCGTGGCATAACAACACTCTCTGTAAATGGGGTAATGACCTTGATATCAATAATTTGGAGATCTACGCTAATGCCATTGCTGGAAATGTTCCTAACAGCCTCACCAGCTTCTCAAGGGGAGACACTCCTGTTCCTCGCTATGCTGATATACTGGCAAAAGCGATAGGAATAAGCGGGCTGGCCACCGGTCAGACTCGCTGTAAAAAAGTAAAAAGCAGCATACGGGGTCCGCTTGGAAAACGGAAAATATCCTACGCTAAGCCTGTTTTTTGTACAGACTGCTGTCTACTGAGCGTAACGAACGGTATTTTCCCTGTCCCAGCTTGAGGTTTGTTCGCCAGACGTAATCTCCGCTCAGGTTGATGTGTTCCCATCCCAGAGGGGACAGATGAGAAATCAGTTGGTCATTGAATGGGATCCCCTTTCGCTTCAGATAATCTATGGCTCTTTCTATATATACCGTATTCCAGAGTGAGATCGCCGCAGTCAGCAAGGTGAGCCCACTTGCCCGATAACTCTGGTTTTCCAGTCCCCGATCTCTGATTTCCCCCAGCCGGTGCATAAAGACTGCGCGAGCAAGGGCATTCCGCGCCTCACCTTTATTCAACCCTGCCTGTATGCGTCGACGCAGGGAAGGATCCCGGAACCAGTCCAGCATAAACAATGACCTTTCGATGCGACCAATTTCCCTCAGTGCTTTTGCCAGACCATTTTGTTTCGGATAGCTGGCCAGCTTTTTCATCATCAGTGATGCTGTTACCGTTCCCTGTTTTATAGAACTCGCCAGACGTAGCACCTCACTCCAGTGGGTTTCAATGTCCTTTAGATTCAGGCTGGTTGTGGAAATAATTGACTGAAGCCCCGGATACAACGCGGGTTTTCCATGAATAAACAGTCTCTTGTCCTGAAGATCCCGGATCCTTGGCGCAAAAGCGAATCCGAGCAGATGCATCAGCGCGAAAACATGCTCAGTGAAACCTGCGGTGTCGGTGTAATGCTCTGTAATCTCCAGCTCGCTTTCGTGATACAGCAAGCCGTCAAGTACGTGAGTAGAATCGCGCACGCGGCTGATGACTTTGGTGTAAAACGGGCTGTACTGGTCCGAAATATGCGTGTAAATCTGAACGCCTGGCTCCTGACCGTACTTCAGATTGACCTGACCCGCATAACGCCCATGGCTGCCCACCCGAAAATTTTGCCCATCAGACGAGGAGGTTGTCCCATCGCCCCATAATGCCGCCAGAGGCCGTTTTTTCTGGGCATTGACCAACTCAGCCAGTGCTGCTGAATATGTTTCATCCCTGATGTACCAGGCCTGAATGCCCTCAAGTGATGATTTGGTCGTTCCCGGACAGGATTCAGCCATTTTTGTCAGCCCAAGATTGATGCCGTCAGCCAGGATGGTGGTCAGGGCACTGTTGCAAAGTTAGCGATGAGGCAGCCTTTTGTCTTATTCAAAGGCCTTACATTTCAAAAACTCTGCTTACCAGGCGCATTTCGCCCAGGGGATCACCATAATAAAATGCTGAGGCCTGGCCTTTGCGTAGTGCACGCATCACCTCAATACCTTTGATGGTGGCGTAAGCCGTCTTCATGGATTTAAATCCCAGCGTGGCGCCGATTATCCGTTTCAGTTTGCCATGATCGCATTCAATCACGTTGTTCCGGTACTTAATCTGTCGGTGTTCAACGTCAGACGGGCACCGGCCTTCGCGTTTGAGCAGAGCAAGCGCGCGACCATAGGCGGGCGCTTTATCCGTGTTGATGAATCGCGGGATCTGCCACTTCTTCACGTTGTTGAGGATTTTACCCAGAAACCGGTATGCAGCTTTGCTGTTACGACGGGAGGAGAGATAAAAATCGACAGTGCGGCCCCGGCTGTCGACGGCCCGGTACAGATACGCCCAGCGGCCATTGACCTTCACGTAGGTTTCATCCATGTGCCACGGGCAAAGATCGGAAGGGTTACGCCAGTACCAGCGCAGCCGTTTTTCCATTTCAGGCGCATAACGCTGAACCCAGCGGTAAATCGTGGAGTGATCGACATTCACTCCGCGTTCAGCCAGCATCTCCTGCAGCTCACGGTAACTGATGCCGTATTTGCAGTACCAGCGTACGGCCCACAGAATGATGTCACGCTGAAAATGCCGGCCTTTGAATGGGTTCATGTGCAGCTCCATCAGCAAAAGGGGATGATAAGTTTATCACCACCGACTATTTGCAACAGTGCCGTAAGCTGCACCTCAAACCCCCGGATCAGGCTCTCCAGGCCATGCAGAAAGGCCTGCTCACCATCATCACTGTCCATAATCTGCAGCGCTTCCCGCAATAGCGGCGGCAGGTTTTCGTCCGGTGCTGCAGGGCGGTCGGTCAGGGCGGCAGTATGCTCCTGCTGCTCCAGTACGGCACCAAGGGTAAAATGACTGACCGCTGAAATCGCATATAACCCGTCGCGCAGTGAAAAGCCGTTTTCTGTCATAAAGCGTAACTGGGTTTCCACCGTATCATACTGTTTTTCATCAGGGCGGGTGCCGAGGTGCACTTTTGCCCCGTCACGGTAACGCAGCAGCGCCCGGCGGAAACTCATTGCATTATTGCGCAGAAATGACTGCCAGGATTCCCCCGCCGCAGGCAGTGAATAATCATGATGACGCGCCAGGATCTCCACCGCCAGCGCATCCAGTAACGCCCGTTTATTTTTCACATGCCAGTAAAGTGTCGGCTGTTCTATTCCCAGCTTCTGCGCCAGCTTGCGGGTCGTCAGCCCGTCAATCCCTGTCTCATTCAGCAGTTCCAGTGCCGCATCAATAACCGATTCTCTGTTCAGCCGTGCCATGACCGTCTCCTCCGATTTTCAGATTGACACTCTATCATTGATAGGGATATATTCCAACTCTATCAATGATAGGGAATTAACACAGGATCTGAAAAATGAATAAACCCGCTGTCATCGCGCTGGTGATTACACTGCTGGACGCGATGGGAATTGGTCTGATCATGCCGGTATTACCGTCACTGCTGCGGGAATATCTCCCGGAAGCGGATGTGGCAAACCATTACGGCATTCTGCTGGCGCTGTATGCGGTGATGCAGGTCTGTTTTGCTCCGCTGCTGGGCAGATGGTCAGATAAGCTGGGGCGCAGACCGGTGCTGCTGTTATCCCTGGCGGGTGCCGCGTTTGATTACACACTGCTGGCACTGTCCAATGTGCTGTGGATGTTGTATCTCGGGCGGATTATCTCCGGGATCACTGGTGCCACCGGCGCGGTTGCGGCTTCGGTAGTGGCGGACAGCACGGCGGTCAGCGAGCGTACCGCCTGGTTCGGCCGTCTCGGTGCGGCCTTTGGTGCCGGGCTGATTGCCGGGCCGGCTATCGGCGGACTGGCGGGGGATATCTCACCGCATCTGCCGTTTGTCATTGCGGCAATACTGAATGCCTGCACCTTTCTGATGGTCTTTTTTATCTTTAAACCGGCGGTACAGACAGAAGAAAAACCGGCGGAGCAGAAACAAGAAAGCGCAGGTATCAGCTTTATCACACTGCTTAAACCTCTGGCGCTGTTGCTGTTTGTCTTTTTTACCGCGCAGCTTATCGGGCAGATCCCGGCCACTGTCTGGGTATTGTTTACGGAGAGCCGCTTTGCCTGGGACAGCGCGGCGGTCGGTTTTTCACTGGCGGGACTCGGGGCGATGCATGCACTGTTTCAGGCGGTGGTTGCCGGGGCGCTGGCAAAACGGCTGAGTGAGAAAACCATTATTTTCGCCGGATTTATTGCCGATGCCACCGCGTTTTTACTGATGTCTGCTATCACTTCCGGATGGATGGTGTATCCGGTCCTGATCCTGCTGGCAGGCGGCGGAATTGCACTGCCTGCATTGCAGGGCATTATCTCTGCCGGGGCATCGGCGGCAAATCAGGGAAAACTACAGGGTGTGCTGGTCAGCCTGACCAATCTGACCGGCGTGGCGGGCCCGCTGCTGTTTGCTTTTATTTTCAGTCAGACACAGCAGAGTGCGGACGGTACGGTGTGGCTGATTGGCACGGCACTGTACGGTCTGCTGCTGGCAATCTGTCTGCTGATCAGAAAACCGGCACCGGTGGCGGCCACCTGCTGACCGGCGCTATACAGGCAGCGCTGTTGTGCGGTATGGTGGACGGCATTCGTGCTTATCGCCTGCCATGATAAGCCTCAGACACAGAGGAACCGTTATGAAATCACGCGCAGCAGTCGCCTTCGGGCCGGGTTTACCCCTTGAAATTGTTGAAATTGATGTGGCACCGCCGAAGAAAGGTGAAGTGCTGGTGAAAATCAGTCACACCGGGGTATGCCATACCGATGCCTACACGCTTTCCGGTGATGATCCGGAAGGTCTGTTCCCGGTGGTGCTCGGCCATGAAGGTGCCGGGGTGGTGGTTGAGGTCGGTGAGGGCGTGACCAGTGTGAAACCGGGCGACCATGTGATCCCGCTGTACACCGCCGAGTGCGGCGAGTGTGATTTCTGTACCTCCGGTAAAACCAACCTCTGTGTTGCCGTCCGCGAAACCCAGGGCAAAGGCGTGATGCCGGACGGCACCAGCCGTTTTTCGTATAACGGTCAGCCGCTCTATCACTATATGGGCTGCTCGACATTCAGCGAATATACCGTTGTGGCGGAAGTATCACTGGCGAAAATCAATCCGCAGGCCAATGCGGAGCAGGTTTGCCTGCTCGGCTGCGGCGTGACCACCGGGATCGGCGCGGTACACAATACGGCACTGTTGCAAAGTTAGCGATGAGGCAGCCTTTTGTCTTATTCAAAGGCCTTACATTTCAAAAACTCTGCTTACCAGGCGCATTTCGCCCAGGGGATCACCATAATAAAATGCTGAGGCCTGGCCTTTGCGTAGTGCACGCATCACCTCAATACCTTTGATGGTGGCGTAAGCCGTCTTCATGGATTTAAATCCCAGCGTGGCGCCGATTATCCGTTTCAGTTTGCCATGATCGCATTCAATCACGTTGTTCCGGTACTTAATCTGTCGGTGTTCAACGTCAGACGGGCACCGGCCTTCGCGTTTGAGCAGAGCAAGCGCGCGACCATAGGCGGGCGCTTTATCCGTGTTGATGAATCGCGGGATCTGCCACTTCTTCACGTTGTTGAGGATTTTACCCAGAAACCGGTATGCAGCTTTGCTGTTACGACGGGAGGAGAGATAAAAATCGACAGTGCGGCCCCGGCTGTCGACGGCCCGGTACAGATACGCCCAGCGGCCATTGACCTTCACGTAGGTTTCATCCATGTGCCACGGGCAAAGATCGGAAGGGTTACGCCAGTACCAGCGCAGCCGTTTTTCCATTTCAGGCGCATAACGCTGAACCCAGCGGTAAATCGTGGAGTGATCGACATTCACTCCGCGTTCAGCCAGCATCTCCTGCAGCTCACGGTAACTGATGCCGTATTTGCAGTACCAGCGTACGGCCCACAGAATGATGTCACGCTGAAAATGCCGGCCTTTGAATGGGTTCATGTGCAGCTCCATCAGCAAAAGGGGATGATAAGTTTATCACCACCGACTATTTGCAACAGTGCCGGTACGCGACTGCCCAGCAGTGCCAGTACCCCGAGCGCAAAGGCAATGTCCGTGGCGGCAGGAATTGCCCAGCCAGCGAGGGTTTCATCGCTGCCCGCATTAAACCATACGTAAATGGCCGCAGGCACGGCCATCCCGCCCAGCGCGGCAAATCCCGGCAGCGCGCGCTGGCCCCAGGTGGCAAGCTGACCGGTGAGAAGCTCGCGCTTGATTTCCAGGCCGACCATCATGAAGAACACGGCCATCAGGGCGTCGTTTATCCAGTGCTCAACGGAGAGGCCGGCGGCGTTGTATTTCAGGAATACCTCATATCCCTCCCTGAGCGGAGAGTTAGCCACGATGATAGCGGCTGCTGAGGCGATGATGAGCACGATGCCGCCGGCTGCGGGCGAGCTGAAAAATGCAGATGGCACTTCTGACATCCTCTTTTTATTTCTGTCTGGGATTTCTGACACACTCCCTCCCTTTATTCAAAAAAAACAGGCCTTCCCCTGATATACAACCGCTGGTTATCAGAGGATAAGCCGGCTGAGCTACGCTGAAGATATAAAAAATACGATAATTAATTGCTGATAAATTAACGAATTAGCGTGACGTTAATTTTATCATAACGTCCGGCCCGCTTCAGGCGGAAGAGGTAAAGCCCTGTAAAGCTGCCGCAGGCAGGGGCATTTTTATCCGTCATCAGCCACACGCTCACAGCAGCCATGTGACGACAAAAAAACCCAGGGCAGTCATCAGAATGGAGCCGGTTACGTGTACCAGCAGTGAAGTAAACGCCCAGAAATAATTACCGGACTGCAGCTGTGAGAATATTTCCAGGGAAAACGTGGAAAACGTGGTCAGCCCACCGCACAGCCCGGTGATAACAAGTAATCGCCAGGCCGGATCCAGGTCAGGATGGCGCATGAACCAGGCCAGCGACGCACCAATGATAAATCCGCCCGCAAGGTTCACTACCAGCGTGCCCGGTGGCAGGTCAGGAAACAGGCTGTTCAGGCGTGCGCCAAGCAGCCAGCGGATCAGGCAGCCAGCGGATCCACCAATGATAATGGCCAGATAAGATTTCACGGGGTTTACCTCTGTGTCAGAGGGAGTATGCAGGCTGATGATACGGGGCGGCCTGACATACTCCCGGTTAAAGGGGAGTAATATCAGGCGTCATCAGCTTCTCAGGGGAAGCGGTTGGGTAAGGTGGAACGCCATCACCTCGCCGCAATTCTGGCCCGGTCACGGGCGTTAATCAAGCGGCTATCCACTGTTTTTGTGCGACTCCCCCTGCGGCGGGCATGAGGAGCCCGTTTTCAGGCTTGACCTGAAGAGCATTAAAAATTATCGTTTCGGCAGCATTTTATATCTGACTGTGAGTCATGCACATTACGCCACCCTGAGTTTCTCTTCGCCCGTCCTTTATCAGAGAGCCTGCCGCGACAGCCAGTCCGCGCCGGGTACCGTTCTCTCATATCCGTTACGGGACTGCCACCTTTCACGGTGAACCCGCGTGTACCTGCTTCAGGGACGCAGGCGCCGTGTCCGCAGCAGCCGGTACGGACACGTCGTGATTAATCGGCGGGCTGCAGCCCGCCTTCAGGGATATTCATGCGTCAGCTTTTTCGGTTTATGTTTCATCACGCCTCTCACCTTACGTTCGGTGCGATGCTGATGGCCATGTCCAGCTTTGGACAGACCTATTTTGTCTCACTTTACGGGCAGGATTTTCGTGAGGCCTTTGGGCTCACCGACGGCGGACTGGGCGGCCTGTACGCAATCGGAACGGTGATGAGCGCCATCACGCTGACCTGGGCCGGACGGCTGATTGACTACACCACGACCCGCCGCTTCACGCTGGCGGTCACCCTTTTGCTGCTCACGGCCTGCCTGCTGGTTTCCGGCGCACAGGCGGCGTGGATGCTGTGCATCGGGTTTTACTTTCTGCGCCTCGGCGGCCAGGGACTGATGGTGCATACTGCGCTGACCGCAACGGCGCGCCAGTTCCCCCTTGATGCAGGCAAGGCGCTCGGCGCCATCGCGCTGGGGCTCTCGCTGGCGCAGGCCGTTTTTCCTGTGATTGCGGTGCAGATAAGCGCGCTGACGGGATGGCGCGCTGCCTGGGGCATCAATGCCGGAATGCTTGTTGCCGGCGTGGGGGTCGCGCTGATGTTTTTGCCCCGCGGGAAAGAGAAGCCGCTGCGTACGTTCAGAAAGCGGGGTGAGGAGAAAGAAAAAGAGGCGCCGGTATGGCGAAACCGCAACCTGCTGCTGGCGCTGCCTGTCGTGCTGGCCTCCCCCTTTATCACCACCGGCTTCTTCTTCCACCAGGCGAGGCTGGCACAGGAGAAAGGCTGGGAGCTGTCGTGGGTGGCGGTATGGTTTATTGCCTATGCCATTACCCAGGCGGTATCGCTGCTGTCGTTTGGCCCGCTGATTGACCGGCTCTCACCACGCAGGCTGCTGCCGTGGTTTCTGATGCCACAGGCCCTGGCCATGCTGGCGCTATGGCTCAGCAACGGTCAGTGGGTGACGCCTTTTTACCTGATTATGACCGGCGTATCGTCGGCCATTGCCTCAACGCTTGCCACCGCGCTCTGGGTACAGCTGTTTGGTCCGGCGCAGCTGGCCAGGGTGCGCTCGGCGGTTGAGGCAGGGACGGTGATTGCCAGCGGGGCATCCCCGGTAATCATGGGCGTGCTGATAGATAACCATGTCACCCTGCATCTTCAGGCCCTGTTCTGCCTGGTCTACATTCTTGGCGCCAGCCTGCTGGCCACCGGTATCAGGACGGATGCGCCGCAATAACGCGCCTTTACCTTCATACCCGTCATCCTCTTTCCCCTGTGAAGGCGGGCCTGATATCAGGCCCGCCTGTTTCATCGCAGCATCAGCAGGGGCTGACGGCTTTCAGACAGCATTTCCGTGGTGTGGCTGCCAATAAAGAATCGCCGTAACCGGGAGTGCCCGCAGGCCCCCATTACCGTGAGGTCGATATCATGGGCGTCCGCGTAGCGGCACAGCGCCCCGGTTACGGACTCGTCTTCCAGCAGGCGTGTCTCGGTCGTGATACCGGCTTCCTGAAGAACAGCCTGCGCATCCTGCAGGGCTGACATGTCACCGTTGACCATCACGATATGACAGCTCAGGCCGTGCAGCAGCGGGCTGACCGTCAGGCGCGTCAGGTTTTTACGGCTCTCACTGCTGCCGTCGTACGCAAACATCACCCGCGCCGGCGGCGTAAACGTCTCCGGCACAATCAGCACCGGGTTTTTCTGCAGGCGAATGACGCTTTCCAGATGGCTGCCTACCTGATTCTGCGTCCCGCGGCGCCCCAGCACCATCAGCCGGACTTCGCCCAGCTCCGCCAGGATTTCGTCCAGTGCGCCGTGCTTTTGCAGCAGCTGTGCGTCCGGCTGTCCGGTCTGCTTCAGGAGCTCCGCACAGCCGGCCAGCACGGCCTTGCCCTGCGCCATCAGCAGCCGGCTGCGCTCACCCTCGACGCGGACCAGCGCTTCGGTCAGCTGCTCCCGGCTGTCAATACCAATGCTCCCGGTCAGGTCAGACACGGCGGGAGTCTCACTCTTTTCGAGCACGTGCAGCAGCGCCAGCGGCGCGCCAAGTTTACCGGCTGCCCAGGCAGCATACTCACAGACCGGCCGGGTTGACGGCGAGCCGTCAACGCAGGCAATAACGGTGTTATTCATGATGCTTTCTCCAGTAAATTAATGGCCACCCATCAGCTTTTCCACTTCTTCAGGCTTGTCATGCACTCCGAAGCGGTCAACGAGGGTGCGGGTCGCGTCATTCATACCCTTGATCTCCACTTCCGTGCCTTCGCGACGGAACTTGATAACCACCCGGTCCAGCGCGCTCACGGAGGTGATATCCCAGAAGTGGGCGTGCGTTACGTCAATCACCACGCGCTCCACCGCTTCACGGAAGTCGAAGTGGCTCATAAAGCGATCGGATGAGGCAAAGAATACCTGGCCGGCTACGGTATAGGTGCGGGTGTCGTCCTTCAGCTCAGAGGAGACCGCCATAAAGCGGGCGACCTTGGTGGCGAAGTTCAGCGAGGCAATCAGCACGCCGGTGAGCACGCCAAACGCCAGGTTATCGGTCGCCACCACCACCACCACGGTGGCCAGCATCACCACGCTGGTTGACAGCGGATGGCTGCGCAGGTTGCTGATGGAGCGCCAGGAGAAGGTGCCGATGGAGACCATGATCATCACCGCCACCAGAGCCGCCATGGGTATCCGGGACACCCAGTCGCGCAGGAACACCACCATCAGCAGCAGCACCACGCCGGCGGTGAGCGTGGAAAGCCGCCCGCGCCCGCCCGATTTGACGTTGATCACCGACTGGCCAATCATCGCGCAGCCCGCCATGCCGCCGATAAAGGAGGTGCAGATGTTGGCCACGCCCTGCGCCTTGCACTCGCGGTTTTTATCGCTCGGCGTGTCGGTCATGTCGTCCACGATGGTGGCGGTCATCATCGACTCCAGCAGCCCCACCACGGCAAGTCCTGCCGAGTACGGCAGAATAATCATCAGCGTGTCGAGGTTAAGCGGGATATCCGGGATCAGAAACACCGGCAGGCTGTCCGGCAGTTTGCCCATGTCACCCACGGTGCGCACGTCCAGGTGCAGCCACATGGAAATGGCGGTCAGCACGATGATGCAGACCAGCGGCGAGGGAATGGTTTTGTTCAGATACGGGAAGAGATAAATGATGCCCAGGCCCGCAGCGGTCAGGGCATAAACGTGCCAGGTGACGTTGGTCAGCTCCGGCAGCTGCGCCATAAATATCAGGATGGCCAGCGCGTTCACGAAACCGGTGACCACCGAGCGGGAGACGTAGCGCATCAGGCTGCCCAGCTTCAGGTAGCCGGCCGCCAGCTGCAGTACGCCGGTCAGCGCCGAGGCCGCCAGCAGATACTGCAGGCCGTGGTCTTTTACAAGCGTGATCAGCAGCAGCGCCATCGCACCGGTGGCGGACGATATCATTGCCGGACGGCCGCCGAGGAAGGCCATAACCAGGGGAATACAGAACGCAGAGTAGAGCCCGACCTGCGGGTCGACTCCGGCGATGATGGAAAAGGCGATCGCTTCGGGAATAAGCGCGAGCGCGACCACAATACCGGCAAGGACGTCACCACGGACGTTACCCAGCCAGTCCTTACGCGTCGAGGACAGCAGCATAGTCATTTCTCAGTTTTTGATTACGGTCAGCCCGTGAGGGCAAAAATTTTACGTACGAAAAAGCACATCCGCAGACGGGATGTTTTTGAGTGCGCGCCGAAGTTTATTCAGTGCGACAGAGGAGGGGTACGACTCAGGGTGGCGTAAGACGCATGGTGGTGTTTATCACTCCTTCACGGCTGACAGAGCAGCGCGGGTAATCAGAAAGACCGGATGAACAGACGTTCAGTACCGGCCACAAATGCCCGCCGGGCAGATGAACCACGGCAAAAAGCGCTTTTTACTCTACACGAATTGTTAACGGGGTCAACGCGCAGGGCAAAAACGCTGTTCATGGAATGCCGGTCAGGCGCATCCGGACGGAAAGTCCTTCTGCATGCTCAGGCTCGTCCGGCGTTCGCACATACATATGATTAAGTGAATATAAATTTGACGGAGAAAGTTTCACAGGTACACTCAGGTCAGTCACAATAAGGAGTCACCATGCCACCCGTGTCCCCCCTGCAGCTTTTTAAAAGCCTTTCCGACGAAACCCGACTCAGCCTCGTGCTGCTGCTACGCGAAAAAGGGGAGCTCTGCGTCTGTGAACTTACGTCCGTGCTGAAAGAAACTCAGCCCAAAATCTCACGGCATCTGGCTCTGCTGAGAGAAAACGGGCTGCTTACCGACCGGCGGGACGGAAAATGGATCCACTATCGTCTGTCGCCTCATATGCCGGCGTGGGCAGCGGCGGTTATCGAACAGGCTTATCTCTGCCAGCGGGATGATATCCGCCAGCTCAGCCGGCAGGCTGAACGCGATAACGCCACCACCAACGGCAAGCCTGTCTGCATTTAAAAATTTACCGGTATATATCTGGATTATCGAATATATTACGCATCGAAAATTTATCAGTCCGGTTTAACAGGCATTTGTATTCAATAGGAGCGGGTATGTTTCTGGCAGGTGCGATTTTCATCCTGACGCTGGTACTGGTCATCTGGCAGCCGAAGGGGCTGAGCATTGGCTGGAGTGCCGTCATCGGTGCGGCGCTGGCGCTGCTGACCGGCGTGGTGCACATCGGTGATATTCCGGTGGTCTGGCAGATTGTCTGGAACGCCACGGGCACGTTCATTGCGGTCATCATTATCAGCCTGCTGCTCGATGAGTCCGGCTTTTTTGAGTGGGCCGCGCTGCACGTTTCCCGCTGGGGAGGCGGCAGGGGCCGGCTGCTGTTCACGTATATCGTTCTGCTGGGTGCCGCAGTGGCGGCGCTGTTTGCCAATGACGGAGCCGCGCTAATTCTGACGCCGATCGTTATTGCCATGCTGCTGGCGCTGGGATTCACTCCCGGCTCCACGCTGGCGTTTGTGATGGCAGCGGGCTTTATCGCTGACACCTCCAGCCTGCCGCTCATCGTATCGAACCTGGTGAACATCGTAACGGCTGACTTCTTTACGCTGGGCTTCAGCGAGTACGCATCCGTCATGGTGCCGGTGAACATTGCCTCCATTGCGGCCACGCTGGTGATGCTTCATCTCTTTTTCCGCAGGGACATCCCGGTCACCTATGACCTGGCGAAGCTGAAGGCACCGCGGGAAGCCATCCGGGATGCACGAACCTTTAAGGCTGGCTGGGTGGTTTTGGTTCTTCTGCTGGTTGGCTTTTTTGCTCTGGAGCCGCTCGGCGTGCCGGTCAGCCTGGTGGCGGCGGTGGCGGCGTTTATTCTCTGGCTGGTTGCCCGCAAAGGACACGTGATTGACGCCGGCAGGGTGCTGAAAGGCGCGCCCTGGCAGATCGTTATCTTTTCGCTGGGCATGTATCTGGTGGTATACGGACTGCGTAACGCCGGACTGACTGATTACCTTTCCGCCGCCCTGAACCGGTTTGCAGAGCACGGCGTATGGGGCGCAACGCTCGGCACCGGCTTCCTGACGGCGGCACTCTCGTCCGTCATGAACAACATGCCCACCGTGCTGGTTGGCGCGTTGTCGATTGACGGTAGTAGCGCACAGGGCGTGGTGAAGCAGGCGATGATTTACGCCAACGTCATCGGCTGTGACCTCGGCCCGAAAATAACCCCTATCGGCAGCCTCGCAACCCTGCTGTGGCTGCACGTGCTGGCACAGAAAAACATCACCATCAGCTGGGGCTATTACTTCCGCGTGGGCATCGTGATGACCCTGCCGGTGCTTTTTGTCACGCTGGCCGCGCTGGCCCTGCGCCTGTCTGTTTAACTTTAACCCCGGGGCTGCGCCCGTGCAGCCCCTTTACGGAGTACCGCTTATGACTGACATTACCATTTACCACAACCCGGCCTGCGGGACATCCCGCAATACCCTGGCGCTTATCCGTAACAGCGGCGCCGAACCCACGGTTATTCTGTATCTGGAAACGCCGCCGTCACGCGATGAGCTGAAGAAGCTGATTGCGGATATGGGCATCGGCGTGCGCGACCTGCTGCGCAAAAATACCGAACCGTACGAACAGCTCGGCCTGGCAGAAGACCGCTTCAGCAATGACGAACTGCTCGATGCCATGCTGGCTCATCCGATCCTCATTAATCGCCCGGTGGTAGTGACACCGCTCGGCACGAAGCTGTGCCGTCCCTCCGAAGTGGTTCTGGACATACTGCCGGACCCGCAGCAGGGCGCGTTTACCAAAGAGGACGGCGAAGCCGTCATTGATGAGCACGGGAACCGCGTCAGCCACTGATTTTTTACCAGGCTGCGGGCATAACAGTGTGGAAAAAGCCGGCATCTGCCGGCTTTTTTATATGCTGCGCTGGTTGACCCGCTCAGAAAGCTGCGCGGCACTCTCTTTCCTTTCGCTGTAGCGGTCGGTGAGATAATCACTGCGACCGCGCGTCAGCAGGGTGAACTTCATCAGTTCCTCCATGACGTCCACTATGCGGTCATAATACGAAGAAGGCTTCATGCGGCCATCCTCATCAAACTCGGCCCAGGCTTTTGCCACGGATGACTGATTCGGGATGGTGATCATCCGCATCCAGCGTCCAAGAATACGCATCTGATTTACAGCGTTGAACGACTGTGAGCCGCCGCTGACCTGCATGACGGCCAGGGTTTTTCCCTGTGACGGGCGGACCGCGCCTGACGTCAGCGGTATCCAGTCAATCTGGGCCTTCATGATGCCGGTCATGGCCCCGTGACGCTCCGGAGAGCACCAGACCATGCCTTCCGACCAGAGAACCAGCTCCCGCAGCTCAGCCACTTTCGGGTGCGTCTCCGGCGCATCATCGGGCAGTGGCAGGCCGGACGGGTTGAAAATTTTCACCTCCGCGCCCATGGCCGTCAGCAGCCGGGCACCTTCTTCCGTTGTCAGCCGGCTGTAAGAGCGCGCCCGCAGCGAGCCGTAGAGCATCAGGATGCGGGGCGGATGCGTTATCTCTCTGGCCTTCAGCTTATCTTCCGTCAGCGGCGCGTCCAGGAGGGCCGGATCGATATTTTTCAGGGCATCAGTCAGGTTGTTCACAATGGGGTCTCTTCGGGAGTCTTTGCGGGTGACAGACTGCAGCTGCCGCCTGCGCAGCATTCTTCTGTCAGAAAGGCCATCAATTGCTCAAGCTGCGCATAGCAGGGCCTGCAGAACAGGGTACGACTCTGCCGTTCCTGGCTTATGAGTCCAGCGGATATCAGCGCTGAAAGATGATGGCTGAGCGTGGAGGCAGGAATCTCAAGGTGCTTCTGCAGTTCGCCAACCGGCAGGCCTTCATGACCCGCCCTGACCAGCTCCCGGTATATGCTGAGACGTGTCGGGTGGCCCAGTTCTCGAAGTGCGTTTGCAGCAGTGTTTAAATCCATAATACCTCCTTTATCTATATTTCCAGAATAATAGAAATATAGCCTGCGTCAATCGTTTCTGCCGTGAGGGTACCGCTTTCCCAATCATGCTCTGTCCGCCAGGTTATGGGGGGCAGAGCCAGAGCACTACCGAAATCCTTGCGAATACCCGTGCAGGGAATAATTTCCGCCCCCTTTATGGCCGGAAAAAAAACTGATAAACGTCGCCTTTTCAGAAGGTTGCTTTCTTAACGTGGTTTTTCGCATGGTTGGACCTCAGACCCCAAATATGTGTCTTTCTATAGTGCGGCAACCTATTTTTACACCAACTCATGAATTAAATAAGAATCATAAATTAAATGAGAGGTTTAATTCTCTTGCTTAACGCGATGATATTAAATGGAAATTTTAATTTTTGTAATTTATTAAACAGTTAGAATGAGACATGGTAAATACGATCTTCCTTTAGATAATTCTGATAGCACTTTTTCTACTGGGCAGTCTGCAATGTCCGCTTCTCGCTCAAAGCTGCCTGTCAAAGTGGTCAAGCTCTACCACAGCTCAGAGGTACAAAAAATCACCTTAACGTACAATAATTTTCGATATCCAAACTGACCCCTAGTAGCCAGTGGAAGAAGCAAGGTTGGTAAAACTGCAAAAAGGAGAGTATTGGCCGGCTGCGCAACGATATGAATGATTCCATTCAGGGACAGTAAGGCAATCAGGATGATTATTTCTGGAATAATGCTCAGACGGGACAGGCCCGGTGACAACCAGACAGCCAATGCTAAGGCCAGAACCAGCCCCTGAAGCCCATAACTTGCCGGTATGAGTAGCGGAAAGATGGCCAGAAAAAGTATTGTGCCGTAAAGCACGCCCTTTTTTCCGTACTGGACTACCCACGCCAGCAGCTGCGTGGCGGTCGCGAACACGAACAGGATGTTCAGTGCATACCAGGGATCGTGTTTGTGAAATGCCAGATAGAATATTGGCTGAGTTATTGCCGCCCATATCCATAGCTTGTTGGCGTTCTGCTGGAGTTTCTCCGGCTTTCTCAACACATTTATGGCCCACACCAGGCAAAACAATGGAAACGCCATCCGGCCTATTGCGTATATCTCGGGGCGCGCTGGAGTCAGGAACAGCGTGTTGAAATGGTCCAGCAACATTGCCAGAAATGCGCATAGCTTTATCGTATCGAGTGCTCGAGGACTCAGTTCTATTAGGCTTAACCGGACTGTCCTCGACGGTATATTGGAGAGGCTGAACATGTTTATTACCCCTTTCAACACGACATGTGTCAATTATGTATTTCTGCGCCCACGACCAGAATGATTTGCCCGTACAGGACGGCACATTGACACGAGCTTTAATCATAATACGGCGGGCTACTGACTCTGGCTTGTCACGTAGAATCAGCATCGCACGGTTGGTATCTTTATTTTTTATATGAATATTAAACAGGTGAAAATCATTCATTACCGCCCCCTGGTAATGGTGCCAACTTACTGATTTAGTGTACGATGGTGTTTTTGAGGTGCTCCCGTGGCTTCCATCTCCATCAGTTGTCCCTCCTGCTCAGCTACTGAAGGCGTGGTGCGTAACGGTAAAAGTACTGCCGGACATCAGCGCTATCTCTGCTCTCACTGCCGTAAAACATGGCAGCTACAGTTCACTTACACCGCCTCTCAGCCCGGTACACACCAGAAAATTATTGATATGGCCATGAATGGCGTCGGATGTCGCGCCAGTGCACGCATTATGGGCGTTGGCCTCAACACGATTTTACGACACTTAAAAAACTCAGGCCGCAGTCGGTAAACTCACGCATACAACCGGGCAGTGACGTCATTGTTTGCGCGGAAATGGACGAACAGTGGGGTTACGTCGGCGCTAAATCACGCCAGCGCTGGTTGTTTTACGCGTATGACAGGATACGGAGGACGGTTGTGGCGCACGTATTCGGTGAACGCACGTTGGCCACGCTGGAGCGTCTTCTGGGCCTGCTGTCGGCCTTTGAGGTCGTGGTATGGATGACGGATGGCTGGCCGCTTTATGAATCACGCCTGAAGGGAGAACTGCACGTTATCAGCAAGCGATATACGCAGCGCATTGAGCGGCATAAACTGAATCTGAGGCAGCATCTGGCAAGGCTGGGCAGGAAGTCACTGTCGTTCTCAAAATCGGTGGAGCTGCATGACAAAGTCATCGGGCATTATCTGAACATAAAACACTATCAGTAAGTTGGAGTCATTACCATCTTTAACCATATGAGTCAAATAGCTAACATACAGCGAGCTCATCAGCCCATTTAGTGGCTTTCTGCATTGTTTCTATAACAGAGAACTCAGAGATATTCAGTGTTCTGCATATTTCAGCCGTCTCTTCCCAGCTAAGCTTCTCATAACACAAAGAAAGATTAAGTATGTCAAAAAGCTCACCTTTATGCAGGCAAAGAGCATCGGCGACATTTCCGGGAACCGATATCTGTTGAATTAAATCATCCATGGGCTGCTCGAGAATAACATCCAGCAAAGAAAACAAACCACAAACAAACGCGTTATAGGATAATGAAGCGAGGTTTAATTTCCCGGCAATTAATTCACAAAATTTTCCACGAACCATACTCAGATGATAAAGTTCGCTGACACCCGAAACCCCGATGCTGGAAAGAGCAGCCACCGAAACAAAACGGCGGATTTCGTTATACCCCAGATACATCAGCATTTCTTTCAGAGTAAGTTCCCCTGACGGAGTAATACCGTGTGATTTGAACAGCATGTTTTTTACATAACGCATTATTTTATATGATAAAGTCAGGTCATTTTTCAGTAATCGCTCAAGCACGGTAAAGTCCGGGCTTTCCCTGTTAACTTCCATCATCAGGCTGGAAAGCGCCATCGGATTCTGAGAAAGGCATTTGTTTCGGATGATCTCCGGTCTGCTGAAGAAAAACCCCTGAAAAAGAACAAATCCGGCCTGGCTGTAAAGCTCAAACTCTTCTCTTGTTTCAACTTTTTCAGCCAGAAATTTTATGCCGTGAAGCAAGTGCTTTTTCTCGGTGAGATAGCGATCAATCTCATGGTAAGTTTTTTCCCGAACATCAAATTTAATGACCGAAATATATCTCATAAACCGGTCCCAGGCGCTGTCCAGCGTGAAATCATCAAGTGCAAGCTGATAGCCATTGTCGTGAAGTTCCCTGACCGCCAGGAAAAGCTCGTCATCAGGAATGGCATCCTCAAGGATCTCTATAACCACTTTATCATTCGGCAAGGTATCGCCAAGCCCGCTGATTATCATCCGGTGCGGAACATTGATAAATGAGCTGTGATTGTCAGCGATGCGGGGAATCGGAATGCATAAAAACTGGTCGGAAATCATCCTGGAAGTTGCATATTCAGGCGAAACATCGGGAAAAGAATTCTTCATTCCGTCCCTGAAAAGCAATTCATATGCGACGGTCTGCATTTTCCTGTCAAAAATAGGCTGTCGCGCAATAAATGAATACATATTCAGGTCTCCAGGTCAGCATTATAATTTTTTGAAATTTAACCTTTCTATGATTATAACATGCAAAACGGTAATGACTCTAACTTACTGATAGTGTTTTATGTTCAGATAATGCCCGATGACTTTGTCATGCAGCTCCACCGATTTTGAGAACGACAGTGACTTCCTGCCCAGCCTTGCCAGATGCTGCCTCAGATTCAGTTTATGCCGCTCAATGCGCTGCGTATATCGCTTGCTGATAACGTGCAGTTCTCCCTTCAGGCGTGATTCATAAAGCGGCCAGCCATCCGTCATCCATACCACGACCTCAAAGGCCGACAGCAGGCCCAGAAGACGCTCCAGCGTGGCCAACGTGCGTTCACCGAATACGTGCGCCACAACCGTCCTCCGTATCCTGTCATACGCGTAAAACAACCAGCGCTGGCGTGATTTAGCGCCGACGTAACCCCACTGTTCGTCCATTTCCGCGCAAACAATGACGTCACTGCCCGGTTGTATGCGTGAGTTTACCGACTGCGGCCTGAGTTTTTTAAGTGTCGTAAAATCGTGTTGAGGCCAACGCCCATAATGCGTGCACTGGCGCGACATCCGACGCCATTCATGGCCATATCAATAATTTTCTGGTGTGTACCGGGCTGAGAGGCGGTGTAAGTGAACTGTAGCTGCCATGTTTTACGGCAGTGAGAGCAGAGATAGCGCTGATGTCCGGCAGTACTTTTACCGTTACGCACCACGCCTTCAGTAGCTGAGCAGGAGGGACAACTGATGGAGATGGAAGCCACGGGAGCACCTCAAAAACACCATCGTACACTAAATCAGTAAGTTGGCACCATTACCCGGGTTGCGTTATGCGGACCTGAAATAAAATGTACTGTTGACATGACATTCACTCTCTTCTGCGACCTTCGCCGCTCATGTTTCATTTTGCTGACCGTGGCCAGCCACTGTCATTTAGCCCAATCTTCCAGTTTCAGCCCCGGTACCCGCTCAAACTCCCGCGTATTATTAGTCACCAGAATGGCCCCGGCGGCGATGGCGTGCCCGGCGATCGCCGTGTCATTGGGACCAATCGGCGTGCCGGCGGTGCGCAGGGCCACTTTGATGTCGGTGGTGGCGTCCACCGCGGCGCGGTCCCAGGGCAGGATAGCATCGAGACGGGCGCAGAACGCGTCTACCAGTTCGATAGGCACTGTTGCAAAGTTAGCGATGAGGCAGCCTTTTGTCTTATTCAAAGGCCTTACATTTCAAAAACTCTGCTTACCAGGCGCATTTCGCCCAGGGGATCACCATAATAAAATGCTGAGGCCTGGCCTTTGCGTAGTGCACGCATCACCTCAATACCTTTGATGGTGGCGTAAGCCGTCTTCATGGATTTAAATCCCAGCGTGGCGCCGATTATCCGTTTCAGTTTGCCATGATCGCATTCAATCACGTTGTTCCGGTACTTAATCTGTCGGTGTTCAACGTCAGACGGGCACCGGCCTTCGCGTTTGAGCAGAGCAAGCGCGCGACCATAGGCGGGCGCTTTATCCGTGTTGATGAATCGCGGGATCTGCCACTTCTTCACGTTGTTGAGGATTTTACCCAGAAACCGGTATGCAGCTTTGCTGTTACGACGGGAGGAGAGATAAAAATCGACAGTGCGGCCCCGGCTGTCGACGGCCCGGTACAGATACGCCCAGCGGCCATTGACCTTCACGTAGGTTTCATCCATGTGCCACGGGCAAAGATCGGAAGGGTTACGCCAGTACCAGCGCAGCCGTTTTTCCATTTCAGGCGCATAACGCTGAACCCAGCGGTAAATCGTGGAGTGATCGACATTCACTCCGCGTTCAGCCAGCATCTCCTGCAGCTCACGGTAACTGATGCCGTATTTGCAGTACCAGCGTACGGCCCACAGAATGATGTCACGCTGAAAATGCCGGCCTTTGAATGGGTTCATGTGCAGCTCCATCAGCAAAAGGGGATGATAAGTTTATCACCACCGACTATTTGCAACAGTGCCCATTGTCTCGCACTCGGAGGCGTTGACTTGACCAGTCCGGCCGGAAAAATGACTATGCAGGTAATTTCTGCTGTAGCGGAGTTTGAGCGGGATTTGCTGCTTGAGCGAACGTATTCAGGTATTGCGAGGGCAAAAGCGGCTGGAAAACGCTTCGGTCGCCCCCCCATCCTGAGCGAGGAACAAAAGCAAACAGTGACAGAGCGCCTAAATGCTGGCATCAGTATCAGTGCTATTGCCCGGGAATTTAATACCACCCGCCAGACTATCCTTCGGGTAAAAGCTGGATTGCTGCAAGAGTGAGCAGCTGGGAAGATTATAAAAAAATCAAATGGTTATTATGAAATAAAACAGCCTGCTGGGTTCTTTTCCCCCTATTTTTTATAAAAGAGTAGACAAAAGAGGTTCGCGACATTAATCTACCAACTAGATGGTTGGTGCTGATTACACCAGCTATACCTTTTATCGAGAAATTACAGGAGCCATTATGTCTACTACCGTTAAACCTTCTGCAGACGCAGCTGCGATCCACAATACCCGTGAAGCAGTTCGCAGCCAGCCTGGCCTGGGTAACCTGACTTTCCAGATGAAAGCCCGTTCCAGCGGCGGATTAACCGTTCGCACAGAGACCGGCGCCACAATCCAGAACGGCGTTATCGATACCAGCCGTGTGGGGAAATTTTCTAATATCGGTGATGAACCCGCAGGTTTACTCGGCACCGATACCGGCATGAGCCCGACTGAATACATCATGCAGGCGCTGGCTGGCTGTTATACCGCTACCCTTACCATGATGGCTGCTGAAAAAGGGATCGACCTGGACGGTATCGAGCTGGATCTTAATTTCGATATCAACCTCAACGGCTTCCTTGGGCTGGACAGCAACGTGCGTAAAGGTGCGAAATCTATTCGCGTCGATGTTCACCTTACGAGCAAGACCGCCAGTCGCGAGGAGTTAGAAGCGCTGGTCAGCGAAATGCAAAAGAATTCGCCAATCCACGATACTCTGGCTAATCCGGTTGAAATGATTACACGCCTGGCGTGATGTCAGAGATGTAATGCTGCCATTCAGAATGCAGGATGGCAGTGACGTTCAGCTCTGCACGATACTGAGTCAGTGATACAACTTGCTACGGAAAAATAGCAACAATATAATCTATCAACTAGTAGATTATATGGAGTAATTATGACAACCATGACACGGGAACGGCTGCTCAGCGAAGCAGAACACCTGATGCGCGAAAAAGGGTATTCAGCATTCAGCTATGCTGATTTATCAAAAATAGTGGGTATCACCAAGGCCAGTATTCATCACCATTTCCCGACCAAAGATATTCTGGGTGAGCAGGTGGTAATACAGGCGTTCTCTGATACACAACGCGTATTTGAGCAGATAGAGGCGACTGAGAAAAGCGCGGAGAGAAGAATTGCGGCTTACATCGATATCTTCGCGCAAAGCCATAAAGCTTCGCTACTGCCACTGTGTTGTGCGTTGTCAGCAGAGACCGCCAATCTGCCTCAGGCAATTACTGTACAGACATCACTTTATTTCGATATGCAAATCGAGTGGCTCACAAAAGTCGTCAGGGCGGGCATGGAGTCAGGTGAGTTTTCATCCCATGCCGAACCATCAGATATTGCTTTGATGATCATTAATGTCTGTGAAGGCTCAAGCGTAGTGGCGCATGCAACGGCCAGACCCGAAGTCTTCGCCAACAGCCTTAAGTATATAAAACTGCTTCTTAATACCCCTCATTCAGGAGAATGACACTATGCTGGACTGGAACAACTATCGCTCAGAGTTAATGCAACGTTTAGGCGAGTTGGGCAAACTGACCCCCGAGACCATGAAAGGCGTGGTTGCCCTGGGCAACGCAGGTAACAAAACTGACCTTTTGGGCGCAAAAGTGCGTGAACTCATTGCCCTGGCGTGCGCAGTCACAACCCGCTGCGACGGCTGTATTGCTTTTCACGCCGACGCCGCTGTGAAAGCCGGTGCAACCGACGCTGAAATTGCTGAAGCGCTGGGCGTGGCGATTAACCTCAACGCTGGCGCGGCGGTCATTTATTCAGCCCGCACTCTGGATGCCGTCGGTCAGGCACGCGGTTAAGCATTAATAAATTCCACGTTAAAAGGGCATTACTGCCCTTTTTTTATGTCCGCAATAGCCTGAGCATATACCGATGCAGGTTTCACACCCGGTATGCGTTTAACTAATTGCCCTTCATGAAATATCAGCACAGACGGCAGCCCCCAGATCTCGTATTTGGTTGTCAGCACCGGTGCCTGATCTACATTGACTTTCCCCACCTGAATATCTCTATCGAGCCGGTCTGCAAACTGACTGAACATTTCTTCGCTGGCCTGACAGGGCGGACACCAGGGTGCAGAGAAACGTACCACCGATATTCCTTTGTACTGCTCTATCTGGCGGAAATTATCTTCGTTATAAGCTGTTAATGTACGCATGGTGATGACCTCGCAAAATGAGTGACAATTCAGAAATGGCTGCGTTATGACAAAAAAATACGACACAGCCATTGACCTACCTACTAGATGGTTGGTATATTGCCACCCATCAGATGTTTATGCAACTCCAGTGCGCGACGTCCAGTCGATGATACTGCCGGGCTGTGCAAATCCCTGCCGGGATACTCCTTTTTGTTTTTTGTGAGGTATACGATGAGTAAGCTTTTCACCCCCTACAATCTGTCTGGCCTGGCGTTAAAAAACCGTGTAGTCATGGCACCGATGACCCGCACCCGCACCATGAATGACGTGCCGGATGAGGTCGTGGCTTTGTACTATGCACAGCGTGCTTCTGCTGGCCTGCTCATCACCGAAGGGATGCCGGTTTCAGAAGAAGGCCGGGGTTACCTTTATACCCCTGGTATCTACAACGACGAACACGTCCAGGGCTGGCGTAAGGTGACACAAGCGGTTCACGCCAAAGGTGGCCGTATTTTCGCGCAGCTCTGGCACGTCGGCCGTATGTCTCACGTCTCTCTTCAGCCAGGCCACATAGCGCCGGTTTCAGCGGGCACCGTTCAGGCGGTCAATACCACCGTTTTTGCGCTGACCGAATCCGGAGAACCGGGCCCGGTTGTACCAAGCCAGCCACGCGCGCTGGAAACGCATGAAGTTAAACGCATCACTGCAGACTTCGTGCACTCCGCACGCCTGGCGATTGAAGCCGGCTTTGACGGCGTGGAAATCATGGCGGCAAACGGATTCATCTTTGACCAGTTCCTCAGTAGCGAACTGAACACCCGCACCGACGAATACGGCGGCTCGGTGGAAAATCGTCAGCGTTTCCTGCTGGAGACCATTGACGCCGTGGCGGAAGCCGTGGGTAACAGCCACGTTGCCGTGCGCCTGTCACCGTTCGGCCGCATTTATGACCTCGCGCCGTATGAAGGTGAAGAGCAAACCTGGTCAGCCATCACCGACGCGCTCGGTCAGCGGGAACTGGCCTACGTACACCTTTACTATCAGCCGGTGTACACCAAAGCGCCACTTCCGGAAGGCTTCCGCCGCCGTTTTCGCAACACGTTTAAAGGCACCATCATCGCTGCCGGCGGTTTTACCCGTGATATCGCAGAGCAGGCTCTGGAAGATGATGAGCTGGATCTGGTGGCATTTGGTGTGCCCTACATCGCTAACCCGGATCTGGTTGAAAGAATGCAAAACGGCTGGCCACTGGCAGAAAGTGACCGCGCCACCTACTACGGCGTCAGTGGTTCCCCGGAAAAAGGCTATACCGATTACCCGGTCTGGCAGGCGCAATAAATCCCATACGGTCGCGGTTCTCTGATAAGTGAGATCCGACCGCCCAACGTCTTTGAGGAATCATTATGCAAACGCTGAAACCCACCCTTACCATCGATATCTGGTCAGATTTGGTCTGCCCGTGGTGCTGGATTGCTAAAAAAAGATTTGAACAGGGTCTGAATCGCTTTGAATTTCGCGACCAGGTGGTGATCCGCCATCACAGCTACCGTCTGGCCGGTGGTACTCCCGCGATGCCTTTTAAGGATGCCATCGTTAAAAAGCTGGGCAGTCAGCATTCAGCGGAGCTGATGATGAATCAGGTGGGCACCGCCGGTAAATCTGAAGGTCTGATCTACAACTTCGACGGCATGATGTTTGGTGATACAGAAGATGCACACACCCTGCTGGTTGCCGCGCGTAAGGCCGGAATTGCGGACGCGGTGGAAGAACGTTTTTATCATGGCAGTATCACCGAAGGTCGCTCTCTCTTTGACCGTCAGCAGCTCGTTGCCATGGCCGTAGAAGCCGGTATGCCGAAAGCTGACGCTGAAGCCGCCCTGGAAAATGACGATTTTCGCGCCACCGTTTCCGACGATGAAGCCCACGCACAGTCTATTGGCCTCAGCGGCGTTCCGGTTTTTGTGATGAACGAAAAATATGCCATCAGCGGGGCTCAGGCAGCAGATAACTTTTTGAATGCCCTGCGTCAGGTCTGGGATGAACAGCAAACCGAATTTTCAGCCACTGCGGGTCAGACCTGCGGAACGGATGGCTGCAGTATTTAATCCGTCAACCGCCGGCAGTTTCACGCTGCCGGCAACGTCTTACCCACCAGTAATGGAGTCAGAAAATGAACACTTTTTTCAAAGGTAAAAAACTGCTCGTCGTCGGCGGTACCAGCGGCATGGGCCTGGCCGTGGCACGCATGGTACTGGAAGCGGGCGGCAGTGTCGTGCTGACCGGGAATAAAAAAGACAAAGCCGAAGCGGTGCAAAAAGAAGTGAGCCCTCTGGGACCGGTTGCGGTCATCGCGGCGAACCTGATGACCGAAGAAGGTATGGAAACTATCCGTCAGGAAATTAATGCTCACCATCGCGATATCAGCCTGATGGTGAATGCCGCCGGTATCTTCATGCCCAAAGGATTTACCGAGCACAGCTTTGCCGATTATGACATGTATCTTTCGCTGAACCGAGCCACGTTCTTTATTACACAGGATGTCGTGAAGAACATGCTCGCCGCGAAGCTCGAAGGGTCTATCGTCAACGTCGGTTCGATTGGTGCTCAGGCTGCACTGGGTGACTCGCCGGCCTCGGCCTATTCAATGGCAAAAGCGGGTCTGCATGCCCTGACGCGTAATCTGGCGATTGAGCTGGCCAGCGCGGGTATTCGTGTCAACGCGGTGTCTCCCGGGATTGTTCATACGCCGATATACGAAGGCTTCATGGACAAAGCGGATATCGCAGATGCTATGAAGTCGCTGAACGATTTCCACCCGCTGGGACGCGTCGGAACTGCCGAAGATGTGGCAAACACTATTCTCTTCCTGTTGTCTGACAAAACCTCATGGGTGACGGGCGCTATCTGGGATGTCGATGCGGGCATCATGGCGGCCAGACGATAACCCCGTGACGCTGGCATAAGCCGCCCCTTAAGGGCGGCATTTTTTTGTCGCCAGACATGTCATCAGCAGGCTTCACTAAGAATATTCACGACCTGTTCATCCGTGCCTTTTGTGTTCCCGGCACAGGGTGTTATGCCGGGTTCTGACGACATCCTGACAGGACAAAACGGCCAGAGAGAAAGGGGTTATACACGATGAGGAGCCGGTAACGGAGAGTGATTCCCCTTTAAATAATCCGTGGATCACCATCGCAAACTGTACGGCACCAAAAAGTAACAGCGCACCTGCCCCGGTATCGAGATGGATATAGGCGACAGAGAAGAGCACTGCGTACACCATGAGGTAAAATCCGCTCAGCGGACGCCACAGCGATAATGTAGTTTTTGCGTGATAAAACAAGAAAGGTGACAGGACGAGTGCACCACTGGCCAGCCTGAGGCTGCTGAATGAAAGGGGATCAATGTGGCCTCCCTGCAGGGCCAGACGGCACAGAATAGAGTTTGCAGCAAACGCCAGCATTGCCAGGGATATTTTAAGAATGAGCGCGCAATTGGCCATTCAGTGAGACCTCATAAAATTCTTGTAACCTACCATCTAGTTGGTAGCATAGCGTAAGTGATCACCGAACAGGAAGCAATAATCAGCTTTCAAACTGGAAGGTGAGGACAGGCATTCGGAATGAATTCTGTTTCACATCCCCAGTAGAGGAAGGAAAACGCGTAATGCCAGATGCAGAGCAGAAGATTATTTTTCCCTGCGATCAAACATATGAAATCAGTTTAAGACCTGGAATATCCTATGAAAAAACTAAAATTTACGTTCAAAAATGCGGCTGGTGAAGAACTGGCCGGATTGCTTGAACTTCCTGAAAATCCTAAAGCGTTTGCGCTGTTAGCTCATTGTTTTACGTGTGGCAAAGACCTCAAAGGCGCGGCGCGTATTGCGCGGAAACTGACAGAGAATGCTATCGCCGTTCTCCGGTTTGATTTTACTGGTCTGGGAAACAGCGAAGGGGATTTTTCCAACACCAACTTCTCATCCAATATTTCGGACCTGCTTTGCGCGGTAGATTATCTCCGCCGACAGTACGAAGCGCCTTCTTTGCTCATCGGCCATAGCCTGGGGGGATCGGCCATTCTGTCTATTGCCGGCGAAGTTCCTGAGGCAAAGGCCGTTGTCACCATAGGATCACCCGGAGAACTGACACACGTAAAACGTCTTTTTAAGGATGATGTTGAAAACATTAACCAGCATGGAGCCTATCCCGTTGAGCTGGCCGGGCGGGTATTTACCTTAAAGAAACAGATGCTGGACAATATTCAGGAACACAAAATCGCTCATAAGGTGTTCGCCATGAACAAGCCTCTGCTTATTTTTCATGCGACTGAAGATGATACTGTGTTAATTGAGCAGGCCGAAAAAATATTCAAAGCAGCAAAGCATCCCAAGAGTTTCATTTCGTTGGGTAAGGCGGATCACCTTCTGACTCATGCTCAGGATGCTGAATACGTTGCCGATATCATTATATCGTGGAGCGAATGTTACCTATAAACAGAGTAAATGCGTTCAAACTCGTAGCGCAGAGGGCGATTTTCTGCAGAGATCGGACGCTGTTTATGCTGGACTGATTTTGCGATAAAGGCTTAGGCCGATGCATACAGGCGGGGCTGAATAAGGGTGAGGCCCTTGGGCGAGCATCCTTCATGCACCGGCTGAATGAAATCAGGGATCTGGGGGTGGGAGGATCAGCGTTACCACGCCACCGGCGCTGACACTACATACGGCGGCGATAACACTCTGGAATACGGTTTATATAGAAAGAACCATTGAGCCGCTTAAGCAAAAAGGAGTCCCTGTTAATGAACTGCTGGTCTCTCATCCTTCTCCACTGCTGTACAAAATATAGTCTTAGCGTGGGATAATTTCCGTTTTCCAAGCGGACCCCTTTGAGGTCGTGGTATGGATGACGGATGGCTGGCCGCTGTATGAATCCCGCCTGAAGGGAAAGCTGCACGTAATCAGCAAGCGTTACACTCAGCGAATTGAGCGGCATAACCTGAATCTGAGACAACATCTGGCAAGGCTGGGACGGAAGTCACTGTCGTTCTCAAAATCGGTGGAGCTGCATGACAAGGTCATCGGGCATTATCTGAACATAAAACACTATCAGTAAGTTGGGGTCATTACCAGAAAATGCGCTGGCGTGATACCGCGCATGAACATCAAGCATAGACCAGGAAAATTAATGTGAGATGGGTCACTGCGAAGGGTGCGAACTGTATTACCGGGTAGCGGCTACGCCTTACCCGGCCTACAGAAACGTAGGCCCGTGCAAGCGCAGCGCCGCCGGGCATTAAGGGCTACAGGGAGGAATTATGCCGGTTCCGGCAGTCTGAAGCTGGCGATGCTCTGGGTCAGGTGTTTCGCCTGCTCTTCCAGCGAGGCGGCCGCGGCCGCGGACTCCTGCACCAGGGCGGCGTTTTGCTGGGTGACGCCGTCCATCTCGGTTACCGCCTGGCCGACCTGGCCGATGCCACGGCTCTGCTCTTCCGACGCCACCGAGATCTGCTCCATCAGCGCGTTCACCTTATTGACCGAATTGATAATGGCATGGATCACCTCCCCCGAGCGATTCACCAGCTGAGAACCGTTTTTCACGCTGGAGACCGACTGGGCGATCAGGTTTTCGATATCCTTCGCCGCCACGGCGCTCTTCTGCGCCAGGGTACGGACTTCCGTTGCCACCACCGCAAATCCCCGTCCCTGGGTGCCGGCGCGGGCGGCTTCAACCGCGGCGTTCAACGCCAGAATATTGGTCTGGAAGGCGATGCTGTTAATCACGCTGGTAATATCTTCGATACGCTGGGAGTTAGCGGCGATGGTGTTCATGGTCTCGATCACCTCGCGGGTCACGGCCTCCCCCGTGCGGGCGTTATTCACCGCATCCTGCACCAGCTTCCCGGCCTGATACACATTGTCGGTATTATTGGCGACGGTAGCGCTCAGCTGCTCCATGCTGGCGGCGGTTTCCGTCAGGGCTGACGCCTGCTGCTCGGTACGCGAGGCCAGATCGATGTTGCCGGAGGCAATTTCCTGCGAAGCGTAATTGACGGTACGGCAGGCTTCACGCACCTGAGAGATAGTCTCCAGCAGGGCCAGACGCATCTGCTCCATCGAGCCCATCAGCAGATCGATTTCGTTGTTCGAGCCCGCTTTTTGCGGCACCGCTTCCGTCAGCTGACCGGCAGCGATCTGGCTGCAGTGCGCCCGCGCCAGGTTAATCGGGGCAAAGACAAACCGCTTCATCAGTACGCTCACGCCGATAATCACCACCACAAACAGCGCAGCAAAGGCGGCAATAATGGCTAAGCCAGAGGCAAAGTGGGATCGCGCATCGTCATTCAGCTGTTTCGCGTATTTCTGGTGCACGGAGAGCACCTGGTCGAGGACGATTTCGTACTGGCGGTCGAGACGGGAGATCTGCGGGATCAGGGCATCAAATTTTGCCGCGTCATGCGCCGAGGCCGCATCAATCAGCGGTGCCAGTCCCTGATTACGGTAGGCAAGCCAGGCGTCGTCGTAATTTTTCACTAACGGAGCTTCATCCGCCAGACGCGGCGCGGCATTAAAGGCGGCAAACGCGCCATCGGCCTTGGTCAGCGCCAGCTTTACCGAGTCCAGCTTCTCCGCAAGACCGGCGGTATCTCCGCTCTCCGCCTGCTTCATGTACTCCATGACCCGCACGCGCAGGGTACGGCTGTGGTTAATGGGATCGATAATGGATAACACCACCTGGATCTCTTTATTCACGTTATCCAGTGAATCATTGCTTTTAATGGCCAGCCAGACATTGGTTGCGGCACTGGCAACAAAGAAAAACAGCAAAGCGAGCAGAATGGCAAGGGACGACTTTTTCAACGACATAACTACCTCAGATATAAAACTGTCTAAAGTGTTATCGGCATCCGCCCCTTAATATTGAATTAAAGTTAGGCTATTTGCATTCTAGGGTTGGAGTTCATCCATTCTAACCCTTGATTCTTAGTCGGAGTCCAAAGGGGAACAGTAATGAGCGATCTATCCGCAATACAGCGCCGGACGTTTCGTTTAAATATCCTACAGTTGAGTCCTCGGTCACTCGATACGATAAAGCTTGTTGCGTTTCTGGCGATGCTGCTCGATCACTTCAACACGCTATTCCTGTCGCCAGCTCGCCCCGAGATGTATGCGATCGGCCGGATGGCCTTTCCACTGTTCTGCCTGGTATGGGCCATAAACATACAGAGAACGCCCGAGAAACTCCCGCTGCGCGCGAAACGTCTATGGAAGTGGGCAATAATCACCCAACCCATTTTTTATCTGGCGTTCAACAAACACGACCCGTGGTATGCGGCCAATATTCTGTTCGTTTTTGCGGTCGGCACGCAGCTGCTGGCGTGGATGCACTTACATGGAAAAAAAGGACTTCTCCGTTGCGGCCTTCTTATTCTGGCAAGTCTGCCATTGCTGGCGCCAGCCAGTTACGGCCTTCAGGGACTGGTACTGGCCCTTTCACTGGCAATTTGGTTGTCACCAGTTTTCAACGAGAAGAATATCATTCCAGAGACGTTGATATCCGCTGCGCTGCTGACTCTGAACGGTGTTGCTCACATCGGAACACAGCCGGCAAATACTCTGCTCTACGCCGTATTGCCTACGGTGATCTTACCTCTGGCCACAATCTCAGTTGCACAGAAAGTCTCGCTCAAAAACGACAAACGGTTCATGCCACGCAACTTCTTTTACGTATCTTATTTTGGCCATTTACTGCTATTTGGCGTGCTCACTGCGACCTTTTAATACGTGCGATGCCGCCGCCAACTGTTTGATGCGCTACGCGCATGGGAGCGCAGCGATACGACCGCGCAGTATTGCGCGGGGTTTTTCTTTTCCGGCTCCGGGGTGAGCCTGGCGCTGCATTTAAATGACCTGATGACGGTGAGAACGACAGTTCACCCCCCCATCCTGATTAGCCATACGGGCTATTCGCGACACAGAGCCTTTATGGCGCGGTCGGAGTGGTCACGGCAAGGCTTTGCCGCCGCCGGGGCGTATCTCCGCGTTAGCGGCCCACAGGGGCGCTTACGAGCGTGTTCCTCGATACTCCAGCGACTAAAGACATGTGGCTCAATGCTAGTTACAACATCCATCATCAAAAACGGCGCAGTTCCGGCCCTTCGGGCCGGGGCGGGGTCGTTCTGGTGGTGGCTGCGCCGGTGCTGCTGATTTGCGCGCGTCAGCGCCCGTCGTTAAGACGGGAGGCACTTCATTTCTGAGCGGCGTGGCCGTGGCCACTGCAAGCGAAGTCATCCACAGAGCGATAGCGCTTAAGTTCTTTTTTTCTGTAGAGAAGTAAAGATAAGGTCACCATGCATTCAGCCTTCTGATTGCATAGAAAAATGAAAACCACTTGCATTTAAATGTTGATAACACGAGCCAGCCTCGTGGCCAGACGCGCAGCGAGGTGAATGCGGTGAGTCAGTCGCGGGAAATTTGTACAGCGAGGCGGGACGGACGTGCAGAAGCCTCCGCCGTTAAGCGGATAGTTTACAAGGGAGGGTCATTCTCTGGGGCGGGCGACGGCGTTAATCCAGGCGATACGCTTATTGACCAGATGGCGGAACTCGGTCAGGGAGAGCCCCTGATGTTGCCCCTGGCTCATCTCAAGCTGGATCTGGCAGGAAACCTGGTGCCGTAAATCCGGCTCATCATGGCGGGCTATCAGCGTGGCCATCTTCTGCTGCTGGCGGATATGACGGTCGTTCTTACGCTTCTGCCAGGCCACTTCAATCAGCTTTTCTTTCTGCCGGCGGCGCGCTTCGCTGAGCGTGAGGGGTTTTTCCCCCTTCTTCACCAGTCCCTGGTTTATCCAGGCGAGCTGCTGATTGCGGGCGTGCTGCCAGGCTTCCGCCGTCGAGCCGGCCATATCAAAGAAGCGATCGGTGACTTCGATATCGGCAGGGAAAAACTGGCGGGTCACCTTATCCCACAACAGCTTATAGGAAATGAGACCAAACGCGGCCAGATCCTGCGCGGCGCGTGTGGCTCGTGTGATGGACTCATTGCCGGCTGCCGAGTGTGTGGCCAGTCCGGCTTCACGAGCCAGCGTGGTAAAGCTGACAGGGACGGTACCGCTGACAATATTGAGGTGATACACCATTGCCTGGACCAGCGCGTTCATTGCCCGCGCACGATGCCGGTTGAAATGGCGCTTACGATCGAGAGGCTGGTGTGTTTTATGGTGAAAGGCGTCGTAAAAGTAAAAACCTTCCCAGCGGGAGATATCCCGTTTTCCGAGCATCCCCAGCAGGCGACGGTTAAACGCAGGTAGCGTATGTTTATGGTGCTCCGGGCGACAGAATGCCGGCATCGGGTTCACAACATAGCATTGACGTGAGTGGGTGGTCGTTTTATTCATCCGGCCCGAACTTGTGGTGGCCGGATGTTGTTTTCTGAATTGCATGCGTTATAATCCTTCACAGGCACAGCGCCTGCTTTTGGACCCCTCGGTATCTGACGATCTCCCGCCAAGTTGATGACAGATACCGGGGGGTTTTTGCGTTCAGGGCAACCCGTTCAGGCTCACCCCGCTCCCGGACGATTTCAGGATTCGTCCATTCCATTATCCTTCTCCCACCAGTCCGCATTTACTGATGGCAGCCGTACTTTTTTCATCAACGGTGACCATATCACCTCACCACAAGGCGTTACCGGCATTGCCAGCGTTCATGGCCACTCTCTTCATGAAAAAAGCGTAATTTAATCAGTGTAAAGCCCCACCACAAGGCGACACACTGGAATCGGAGTTTATCGTGTTGTATCTCTGAATTCCAGCAGCGGCGGTGCAGAAATCTGCGGTTTGATCTGATTTTTTCCGGAGGATCGACATAACTGTGAAATCGATCTGCGAAAGGACGGGGAAAGTCTGTCCCTGAAGCGCCCTCTGGCGGGAAAGGCTTCAGGTCATGGCTCACGGGTTGCTTACCAGAACCCTGGCGGCGGGGAAAACCTGCCTTTCCTCGCCACCAGGGTTGGACAACGGCGCATGGCGCCGGCGTCAGTGACGTTAATAGCCTGCTTTATCTATCGCGGCCAGCAGCTGCCCGGCACTCACAGTGCCCGGAAAAACGCTAATCGTGGAGAGTGACGGATTTTTCAGTGGCATGACTATCAGACCGGGAGTACCGGTCAGCCCAATCGCCTGGGCCAGGTCATCGTTGCGCGCCAGCGCGGCCGACATCACTTCAGGTTTCCACGAGGAGGGCATCCGGGCGGCTATCGTGGCGTTTTCGATATCCCCGGACGACAGCGCGCCTTCAGCATGGCCCGTGTGGAAAATGCCGTTGTGGTATTTCAGGTAGGCGTCTGCCCCCGCCGCTTTCCAGATAGCCAGTCCACGCTCTGCAGCCTGTTCTGACGCGGGCCAGCGCTCACCAAAAATAGGCCACTCTTTGAACAGGAACTTTGCTCCAGCGCGTTCGCTCATGACCTTTTCCAGCGTGGGGGCAAGGTGACTGCAGTGCACGCACTGATAATCAAAGAATTCTATGACGGCCACGCTGGCACTGGCCGGGCCGACCACTGGCGTATCCGGGTCGGCTACAATCTCCTGCAGGTGGTTCATCACGTTCAGGGCAAACACCTGTTGTTGCCGTTCACGTTGTTGCGCCTGCAGCTTCTGCGAAACCGTAACCAGTACTTCCGGATGGGCAACCAGATAATCTGTCGCTATCTGGCCGATACGGGCCTCCTGCTCCGGGGTGAAAACCGGCGGCGTGGCCGCCGTTGCTGTGTTTAAAAAACACATGTATGTTGTAACTATTGTTGCCAGTAATACGTTGTGTTTCATCATAGCTCCTGCTCTTATCGTTCTTTCTGGATATGACGGGTCTGGCCGTGGCCATGTTCGTCATGCTCGGGCATACGCCCCTGTTCTCTTTCCGGCATCATCCGGGCTTTCTCAGCGGCCGCCTGCTCTGCCATC
The DNA here is from genome assembly GCF_040930405.1 of Kluyvera sichuanensis. NCBI lineage: Bacteria > Pseudomonadati > Pseudomonadota > Gammaproteobacteria > Enterobacterales > Enterobacteriaceae > Kluyvera > Kluyvera sichuanensis. The sequence goes on along the minus strand of NZ_CP162272.1, from coordinate 42,562 downwards.
TCACCAGCCACCCGCGTGGCCAGCTGACGGTCGCCCGTCTGCCCCGTTTCCGGTACCACCTGGTTATCGAGGTCCATACCCGCTTTTCTGGCGGCCCGCGCATCATCCACATTGCCCGTGGTCGCCTCCTCAGCCCTTCGCAGTACGTCCGGCCCGATACTGTCCACCACCGGCTCTTTATCGGGCTCAGTCAGCACAGGCAGGTGTTCTTCCGGCAGACGCAGGGCAGATTCAGGAATAACCACCTCAGGCTTCGCCATGTCTGGTTTATCCGGTTTGACCTGGCTTACCAGCGCCTGCAGCTCCGCACTCTCGTTTTGTGCCTGGATAACACTGGCCACCACGAGGCTTTCGTCTGGCACAACAGCACCACGGGTCAGCCTGAGCAAAGATTCTGACGGCGGCACATCACCGGTTTGCCACACCACCCCATCCCGTGGGTGTTTTCTCGCGGTGGCCAGCGCATCATCAAAAGAGGCGGCCACGCGGGTTTCACCGCTGCGGCTTTGCTGCAGTATTCCCGCCTGCACACCATCGGTCGCCACCATCCGCGTCTCCCCCTGGGTCAGTCGCCCTGCCTCCGAGGCAACCAGCGACACCAGTGCCAGGCCCGCATTCTTTCCGTTCTGGTCAAACAGACGAATCGCGATTGCCGGCTCCGGGTGTCGCCGGGTCGCCGGGATCACTTTGATGTTCAGCGCATCCGCCGGCAGATTCTGGTGCCGGAACCAGGTCCGTCCGATGGCGGTTTTCCCTGCTGGTTGCCCCATTGCCCAGATAGCTTTCGCCTGCTGCCGTTGCGTTTCCGGCTTCAGCGCATCATGTGCCGTTTTAAGCTCCTTATCCGGCGTTTTCACGGCATCCAGCCACTTACGGACACCATCCGAGTAAATCTGCACATGTTCTTTTGCACGGGATGCCGTGATGTAGAAAGCCCGGAGTGTGGCCAGGCCGCGACGGCCTTCTTCCGTTCCCTCGAGGGAAATCACGTAATCACGGCTGGTCCCCTGTGCGCCGTACCCTGTCACCGCCCAGCCATAGTCAATATGCTGTTCGGCACGCACCGCTGCGGGCTGGATAACCTTACGTCCGTGTTCGCCCTGCATGACCAGCTCGCCGTTCTCCCTCACCTCACTGACCGTGAATTTTTCATTCCCCGCCTGCCCCAGGTCGCGCGCGGTGGCCGTAAAGCGCAGGACATCCCCACCGCGAACGGTAATTTCCCGCCGGCGGAACAACTGCACATCACCGGTAATGAGTTCTTTCGGGGACAACAAGGCCAGCTTGCCCTCTTCATTTCTCACCGAAATGAGGTCGCCGTTCCGGTCGACACCGACCACGTCCTGGTAGTTGTCGCCCCGCTTAACCACCATCCCGGTTTCCCAGGATTTCGTTTTATTAAACTCATGGCGGGTATGCCTGATGTTCTCCAGAATGGGTACGGTCACCGCGCGGTCGCCCAGCTCTCCCCGTTCCGCGAGTCCTTGCCGGATAGCCTGATTCACCGCCTGACGGTCGCTGTTCAGCTGTGTAATGATCAGCGTTCGTGCCCTGACCTCGGGGGTTCTCCCCAGCCAGTCGGCCGCAATATCGTCTACCGGCGTGTCCGTCTCCTGAACGGAACTGCCCGGCGATGCCGCGCCGGCTTCACGGGCTACCTTGTCAGGGCTGACCGCTGAAATCCGGCTGATCGCCGCGTCCACGCGGTTATCAATGATGTCGTGAACCGCATTTTTCAGCTGCAGCTCTTTCTGGCGCACAATCTCCTTCATGATCACCACATCCAGCGGGCTACGCTCCTGAACCAGTCTGAACGGCGCACCGGAATCGACCGCTTCAAACTGGTCTTTATCCCCCATGATCACGGCCCGACCGCCACCATTCTGGATCGCCTGATAGAGCGCGGCCGTGTCCTGGTTGCCGCTCATCGAGGACTCATCGATAAGAAACATTCTCCCCTGATAGTCCGGTTTATCACCGGCCGCGACACGCTGATCATGCTCGACAATGAATGATTTAATCGTCTGGGAAACGAGCCCGACGTCTGACATCTCTTTCACCGCCTGGTGAGTCGGGGCCAGCCCCTGCAGCTCGACGCGCGCCCCCTGGGGTAAGGTCTCAAGCGCGGCCTTAACCGCTTTCACCTGGGTCGTTTTCCCCACGCCGGCGTAACCCTGCACCCCGATAAACTGGTCGGTGGTGCCCAGCACCATCCGGGTAGCCGTTTTCTGGCCATCGGTCAGGCCATTCAGCAGGGATTCATCCACCTGCGATATCAGCGCCGGCTGCGTGTTTTTCCCCTCATCAATCGTCCTGATGATGGCCTTTTCCATCTCCCAGGTTTCACGGGCAACGAGGCGTGTTTCGCCGTTCACATTGACCGCCAGCAAGCCCCCGGCTTTAATTTCCTTGCTGATTTCATCCTGGATATCGAGCACATTATTGTGGTACTCGCCGGCGGCGGCCGTCAGCTTCAGTTCGCTGAAGCTCACTTCCCGCTGATCGCCAATGGCACGCGCTAACGCCAGCGCCGCCCCCGATTTCACCCCATCCTGCAATGTGGACACCGCCTCAGTCATGTCCTCACGCCCGCTGAGCCGGCGGACCAGCTGCACTGGCGAGGTGTTACTCTGCATCCGCTGCAGACGGGCTTCCGCTCTCTCCGTGGTTTCTGCGGTAAAGACCTCGGCCCGGTCTCCCGACTGCGCCAGTGAGTTCATGGTCTGGGCCGTGATATCCCTGGCGTTCAGCGCCGCCAGCACGATGCCGCTGTCATTGTCACGTCCGCCCGGTGCCGCCACATAACCGTGTGTGAAATAAAACGGCTGGTCTGTTCGCAGTTCGACCGCCTTGCCTTTGTGCTCCACCGTCAGACTGGTTGCTGAAACCGCCGATACCGTCAGGCGGTCCTTCGCTTTAACGCCGGCAGACTTACTGGCCGCCACGGCAACCAGTTTTTCCCCGGTCGCCACGTTAATGTCTTCGCGGTTGAAGAGACGCCAGTCGGGCGTGATATCACTCAGCTTCTGACGTACCAGCACCCCGTCCTGGTCAATCAGGGATAAGACACGCGTCACTTCATGGACCCGGTCAATCACGAAGTGACGCGTTTCTCTGGCATCGCTGCGGTCTTCCAGCACCTGGCCTGGCCTGTACGACCCCGTCATTTTACGGGTTTTGCTGTCGAGCCAGACCGGGGTACGCGTCTCGACAGTGACACTGTCACGCTCAAGCTGACCGGCATTCTGTAAGGCATCACGGATCAGACTGGTCAGATGTTTTTGCTCGCGCTGCCCAATCACCACAGCAGTCACGGCATCCGCTCCCCCGCTGAGTTCAGCGTAACGGGTCGCCAGGGCATCGTAGCGGTCACGCTTGTCCGCGATGCTCTGCACCGTCGTTTCCAGCCCGGTGACCTGCATGTTGTAACGGGTCCGGCTGACACCGGCGGACTCGAGTACCGACATCGCGTTCCCATTGGCCTGACGACCGGCGCTGTCGAGGAAAATGAGCTGTGCATTCTTCTCCCGTGCTTCGCCCAGCAGTACCAGGGTTTCCTTCAGCCCCAGACGTTCAGCCCCTTCCACAATCAGCGTGCTTTGCGGCTTCAGGGAAAATTCCCCGCTGAGGAGCTGCGGTCGCCCGATCAGTTTGTCTTTCAGTTCTTCGGCTTTTGCGAGCGAGGCCGCGCGCTCTGCCGAACTGGCCAGCACCCGGACATCACGTCCACGGGCCGTGCCGGACTCCGCCAGTGTCCGGGTCAGATCTCTGATACCGGCAACGCCTGAAGGTGCATTAATCAGTACCAGCGCATCCGTTTCGATATTTCTGAGCGTGTCCGGCGCGGGCGGAGCCGTTCGCTCGAAACTCACCACCCGCCCGGACTGGAGATGCTCTTTGCTGAGCGCCTGAATAGAGAGTTCGTCGAGCAGGTGGATACGCGAGGTGAACACGCCTTTTTCACTATCAAGCGGAATGATGATCCCTTCTTTCAATGCCGTATTGATGCTGGCTTTAAGCTCGCCGGCATCAGGCAGTCGGTCGCTGAACTCCGTTGTGGCCAGCAATAACTCACCCCAGGTAAAACGGGTTTTGCTGTCACTCAGATGCGATACCGCCATCATCACGGCGTTGCTGATTTCCGCACGGTCGTGCTGGCCAGGTTGCTCTCTCTCCATGCCCGGCGGGACCGCCCGCTCTGCGGCCGTCCGCATGTAATCGTGCAGATCGAAGCCTTTATCACGCATCTGCTGGTTCCAGCGTTCCATCAGACGCAGGCGCGACGGGTCAACCTTCGCCTGCCGGGTATCTTTAGCCGCCACATCACGGCTACGCAGCGTGGCCTCGGCCCCGACCGCGCCCTCGATTTCTTTCCCACGGGAGGAAAACTCCTCTCTGACCTCTTCCGGTACGCCCTTAATTTCCCACATTCCGTGTGGGCCCACTTCTTCAATCTCATGGCCGAGCGCTTCAACCCGTTCCCGCAGCGCGTTACGGTAAATTTTCCCCAGCGTGACCTGCATTTTCATCACGGTTTCGATGAAGCCGGCGTTGTGAATATAGTCAGTGGCCAGCGCTTTCCACTTGCCGTCGGACTCGGTCATGTTGGCCACAATCAGGTGAGTATGCAGCTGCGGATCAAGGTTACGGGAGGTATCGTGGGTGAACGCGGCGGCCACCATCTTTCCGGTCGGCACAATCGAGGTGATGCCGTCACGGGTATCCCGTGCGGAGATGAGTTTCTCTACATAGCCGGCGGCGATCTCAACCGCCTGGTTATGCGCCTCCAGCATGCCTTTGTCATTGCCAATCAACGCCAGCACTGAAACACTTTTCGGAGCCGAAAACGTCAGGTCATGCCCGGCCCGGTGAACGTGGTTACCGTCAATCTCGCGTCCCAGACGCTCACCATTATCCAGAAAGCCGTGCAGCACGGCGGTCAGGTTATCCCCCCGGACAGCGCCTTCCAGCCCCAGGGCTTTGGCCCCTTCGCCTATCCAGAGGCTTTGCAGGTTTCCGAGGAAGTAATAGTTATCAGAACTCATGTAATAGCCGGCGGCATCGCCGGCTGAAGCTACAGGGGCAACGGACATCATCGTTCAGGCTCTCCGTCATAGTGGTCAAAGTCATAGTCGTGATATCCGGGATCGTCCGGATGGCGATGGTGGAGGATGTTTTCTTCCTCCCGAGCCATATGCCGGGTGGCCCGGTGGCTGTCATTGCCCTGCATCTCATCGTCCCGATGTTCAGGTGCGCCAGCCGTTGTCAGCAGCCATTCACCGTCCTCCCACGTCGTCACCTTCATATCGAGATCCATCGTTTCGCCCTCACCACTGCCGTCCTCTTCCGGCGACGCACTGGCAGATTGCTGCTTCCGGCGGTTCAGGAGCGCGAGCGCGCCCCCGGCCGGGGCCACCGGTACGGCCTCCGGTGCTGATGGGCGCGGCGCAGCGGTACGCTGCAGCTCGACAACATTCGACTCCCCGGCAGAAGGCGGTTTACGGTTTGTCGGGGTCGGGGTTCTGGCGGGGGATTCAGGGGGGGTTATCGGTGCTGGCGGTGCTGGCGGTGGGGTCTCCTGCGGTGATGCCCTGGTTACCGGGGGCCGCTCAGGTGCCACTGCCGGCTGTTGCTTCGCCGGACGGGAGAAAGGAACCGGCTCTGGTGCCTGTGGTACCGGGTTTCCCTCCAGAATTTCTTCCCCGGTTGGGAAGGTCAGGCCGGCAATAGACGCCGCACGCTCGTTCTCCTGAATAACCTTTTCCAGCTCCGGGCTGAGCGCATCGCGGATATTACGCTCGATGATCCCCGGATGAAGTTTGGCTTGCTTGCGGTATCTCAGTTTCAGGCGGACAACCGGGTATTCCCCTGGCAGACGGACATAGAAACTGAGATTGGGCAGCCGCATAATCTGTTCGTAATCCACGATCGGGTCATTCACCTCGTCTTTGCCGAGTGATACCCCGTCACGCACCTGGTCAAGGCCATAGCTGTTCTGCTCGCGGATTTTCCGTTTACGCTGATTGCCCAGCTCTTCCTCCACCACTTTGGCCATCTCTGCACTCGGAGAACGGCCATACATACGGGTATTCATCAGGTCAAAGATGCTTTTGGCCAGTTCACGACCGTAGATGTGCACCAGCTGCGCCATGTTCTGCATCCCCAGCACAAAACAACCACCGAACTTACGCGCTTCCGCCAGCGTTTCGGCCAGCTCCGGGATACGCTGCAGGCTCGTCGCTTCATCGATAATGAACCAGACGCGCCGGTCGCTGTTTTCCCCCATGCTCTGCAACATCAGCGTGGCCAGTGACACCCAGAGTGAAATCAGCGGCCTGACGCTCTTGCGGTGACGGGCCTGGGTCGAGATGAACAGCCAGCTGTTGTCATAACGCTCCTGCGTCATCCATTCACGGATAGTGAAGGGTGGCTTGCTGCCGTCATCCAGCCCCTGCAGGTAGCGCAGCGCTTTGGCGTAGTTCGTCACCACCGAGCGAATAGAGATGGCCGTTTTCTCAATTTTCTCCTCCACCAGGTTCGCGGATGGGGTGTTGGCCAGATAGCCACGCAGGCTTTTCATGCTGAGTGACAGCAGGGTTTTGAGAAACTTCTCGATGCTGCGATCGGGGTCGACCGACATGCGTATGGCGAGGTCGGCAAAGATGGTGCGCGAGCTGGACACCCAGAACGGGTCGGACTCCCCTTCGACCGGGATAAGACTGGCGGCCAGGTTGTCGTAGTCGACCGCATCAACACACTCACCCCACATATGCCAGTTGGCGCAACGTGCATCATGGGCATTGAGGATGAAATCGGTGTCTGGTTTGTAATGCGTTTCCGTGAAGGTACAGCCCGAATCGTAGATAATCGCCCGGTCGCCGCGTTTGCGGATATGGTCCAGAAGCCAGCGGATGAGCGTTGATTTACCCACGCCGATGGTACCGTGCATCAGAAAATTCAGTACCTCAGCCATCCTGACCATATGCAGGTCACCTACGCGGAGATCGGACAGCTCGTCATTGCGCTTAAGCAGCCGATTCACCTCTGCCGGTTTATCGGTCAGCGTCATGCCCGAGATGTATTCGTCTTCACTCTCCTTACGCCCGACACGGGTCACAAACCAGGTGATGGCCAGAAAAATCACCAGGCTGATACTGCCGCTAATGATTGCTGCGCGCTGTGCGCCAGCCACAAATCGCTCACCCATAACCTGCATGTAAGGATCGGCCAGAATCTGCGGCAGGGTCATTTTCAGAATTAACGTGGTATTTGCCGGCGCGTAAAAGTAATGAATGTCGTAGACGCGGCCTTTTCCTGGGGACATCAGCACAGTGAAACTTTCATTCAGCCGTGCCAGCCAGTACCAGGTGCCGTTATCCATCGTTTCGGCGGGCATCGAGAGATAAAAAATGGCGGCGCCCATCGCGAGGAACAACAGGAATATCCAGTAACCGATCCAGTTGTTCACCTGCAGAAACATGCGCCAGCGATAGGCGGTCATCTGACCGCCCTGGGTAAGGTATTTTCCTGCAAAGCTCATAGATGTTGTCCAGCGTTTATCGCATCACCGGTGCGGTGATGGGCATAATCAGGGAAGAAAGGGTAAAGAAGGGGGGGGTAATCCGGGCTCAGGGAAAGGAGAGCCGCCGGTTCATTCCAGCAGAGTCAGTTCATACGCTGCCTGCTGGCAGCCTCTCACGCCACTTTCCCGCCATCATATTCAGCCAGAAAGGCCTGTATCATCTTCTGCAGTTCCCGGCTGTCACGGCTGCGTATCAGCGGTATGCCTGCCTGACGCATCACCTCGTCCAGCAAAATATCGCGCCGGCGGCGACTCTTTTTCAGATGGGACGCATCATCCAGCTCAACCGCAGCCACAATCTGAAACGTCCGGATATCCACTATCACCACATCGCAATGCCATTTGGCCACCAAATGAAATAGCTTCCACCACGTCCGGCTCCGGTTGCTGATGCGAGGGGTTATCCGGACGATATCCGCCACCCTGACCTGCGGGCAGAGATACCATCGCTGCATGTCCACCGCCCGGAACAACCCCTGCATAAAGTTCACTTCCCGGTCGGTCATGAGCTGGGTCTGCCGCTCCCAGAACACACCGCTGGCCATCAGTTGTTCAGTTTCTCCCGGCCTGACCCCGGCCTCCGTTAACGTCCGGATAAGTGCCGTCTGAGGCCGCTTCGGTACCAGAACGCGGAAAAGCAACATTATCAGCAACAGTGCCACTACGATAAACAATACAAGACTGATGTTCACAGGACGTCCCCCGTCTTTGTTTTGCCCGTTTCGGAGGGCTGTACGTCAATCGGGGAGAAATAGGCAGACCGGCTTAACCGGAAGCGGCTGGAGAATAGCCAGCCTTTCAGGACGGCAATCAATTCAGGGGCGTCAGATGCACAAATGGAAATGCTTTCGTCGGTGACATCGACAATGTCAAAGCGGGAATCGAGAAGCAGGCGGATAATGTCATCACGCGAGTGAATATACCCGCTACCAACCTGGCTTTTTATTGCATTTTTGATGATAAGTGTCGCCTCTTCGATTTCGCGCTGGGTCGTGACGTGTTCTTCTTTCATATCTATTCCCGACAGGAGTTTAACGGCGTGGCCGGTTTTCCCTTTCTGGTGCGCATTCACGCAGTGGTGACGCCTGCAGGACTGAACAGGCGGACTGACGCAATCAGGAAAGGGGCTTCTCAGATGACAGACAGCACTGATGCACCCAGCCTGGAACAGGCCCGGTGAGAAATCAGTGCGTCGGGGAGAACGGCTGTGACGGGCGCCACAGCCGCCGGGTATTACATGATGCCGGCGATGGATTTCGCCAGCTGAGCTTCCAGAACCGGTTTTGCCTCTTCAAACTTGAGGTTCACCTTGTTGGCATTAGACACCACGCGGGTCTGATATTTTGCGCGGTTACCCTGCTCGGTGCTGGTTTGCAGCTTCACGCCAGAGGTTCCCTGTTTGAGCGCTGCCACATTATCGGTGGTCACAGCGGCTTTGCTGCGCTCTGAAATCTGCAGATCGGTCACCATCGTGTAGTTGACGTCTTCGACCATTGCATCTGCAGCCATACCCAGCAGACCAGAGGCGAGCCCGACACCGAGCGTGGCGCCAGCAGAGCCGGAGTTGTAGGCGGTGATGCCAGCCCCCAGCGCGGCTCCCGTTACCCCGCCTTCATAGCCGCTTCCGAGGAAGCTCTGTGATTCGCGCAGGTCCATTTTGTCAGCTTTCAGGACATTCGCCTGAATCCAGTAATACGCCGTATCGGGGGAACTGGAAACGCGATAACCTTTTGCCGCCAGCTCGTTCGTAATCTGGCTCTGAAGCCCTGACATATCTTTATCTGAGGTGTTGCGGATCTGCAGATATACCGTTTTCTCAGAAGAAGGTTCTAACCAGATGGTCTGACTCATCTGCGTTTTGACATCGAGATTCCGTTTTTTAACGGCTGTAGACATTGCTCCACATCCTGAAAGAATAAAAACAGAAGATACTAAACCTGCAATTAAAGTGCTTTTCATATTCATTTAATATATCCTAGATGTGCGAAAACACTAAACCGGATAATATATTTTATTACCCGACCTGTGATTATCGAATTATGATGAGAATGTGTTCAGGTAATTAATAAAGCAGAAAAAGAAGGAGGAAAACCCTCCTTCTTTTTTAATAACCGCGGTCAGAATCAAATGGGCTATTCATTCCAGAAAACCCACTAGATGTTGTCCCCCAACTATTTCCATCCATATCGATGCCTGTATTAATTCCATCCATTGGAAGACCGGATGTTGGGTTTACAGAAAATCCAGAATGAAGGTTATCATTCCCCCAAGTGTTTCCGCCTACATCTACGCCACCAAAGCCATTAACCATTGGCAAACCAGACGATGGGTTAATGATCATATCTTCAACTGGTGAACCGAACTCATGAGTAAGACCTGATACTCCAAGAGAAAACAATGGAATATCTACATCCAACACCTTATTTCTGAATGCTGCAGATTCATCCTTCGACAACTTACGGGTAAAATCAGGCCCAACAAAATACAATGACCCTGATTCATCGTCTCTATACACTCTCGCGTTAGCTAATTTTACAGCTTTATGGAACGACATAATAAACGCTGAAAGCAAAATAACTAAAGGCAAGGATACATAAAGAGCCAAGCTATTATTCCAGAATGAAATAATACTCGTAATCTGGATTAACAAACAAAAAGCCCACCTGAAATAGAAGAATTTTACGTGTTTGGTTTTGCGATCACCACTCTTTATAAACTGAAATAGCATAGGCAACGCAGCAATACACCCCAAAGCGTAAATGCCGAGGAGGGCAACCCAATCATTAGTTTTGAGATCTGGATAACCAGGAATTACATCGTGTATCAATGGTGCAAGTAGATATACCGATATCAATGAGATGTATGCTATCCGAGGTGCATTGATTTTCATGATTTGCCTCTGTTAACCGTGTTTCTTCCTCAGTTTTTCAAGTTGTATCTGAAGTTGCCGTTCATTTTCGCGGTCAATCAGGGGCGTTTGTTGATCAATCAACGCTTCCGTATGGCCTACAGCGAAACGACCTCTCGCTCCTCCATTCTCATCTTTCATCATATCACTGGATGCTTGAACAGTAGATGATTTTTTAGAGATTTCCCCAGCAGAATTGTTGATATTGCGCTCATTATTAGATCTTTGTTCTGCTACACGTTTTGTGATGTCATTATTAGCACCAAATCCTCCTTCATTATTTTGCAGAAGAGTTTCTTGATTTCGTTCAAAGTCATTTTTCATATCCTGACCATTCTTAGAACCATTAGACTTAATATCATGGCCGTTACCAACCACAACCTCCCCATGAACACCACCACCTACTCCCTTTGTGCCATTTCCTGAATAGGAAACCGGCGAACTGTTGGAATAGCCATTATATGGCGGAGAAGATTCATTCTCTGCTTTACCCGAGCTAAATGTATTGTGAGAGTTTCCACTTTGAAGGTCAGTACGACCTTGCTTGTAATCCCCCATAATTTCTGGCTTAAGCCTTTCATCAACAAATTCAACAGCAGCCGCACGCGCAGAAGGTGCACTGGTAAGCATATCCTGAGCCTTATCACCGTATTTGTTCGCTGCCCAGTTAACAAATTCTTGGGTGTAATTTGTATCAAGGCTCGCACTCTGATTTTGTGCCAGAGTGGCCATTCTGCTGTACTCACTGCTCTGCGTAGAACTTGTCGTATATTGGTGATATTGGCTTTTTGCTTCGCTGAGGGTAGCTGCAAATTGCTGCACATTACTTGTTGCAGCATTGTCAGTATGATTAGCTCCATCACTAATACGACTGCTGCTTACCATATCCATTCCCTGTCGGAAATCGTTAACAGCCTGGCTGTTATTATCATGTCGGTAATCTGTTCCACTACCATGACTTTCCTGAACCCCACGAGAACTCCCAGTGGAATGCCGGAGATCTGCCCCAGCCTGGCCCTCAACTCCAAATTTCGCCACGCCAAAATTAAGCCCGCCGCCTAGAGTTGTTTTTACCCCTGCCGACATGCTGCCCTGGTTACTTATATCCATCAGTTTGTTGTACGCTTCTTGGGTAGAGATATTATTAGCTTTACCGTAGCTTTCGGCTGCCGACATCATCATGCTCGCGCCTTTCGTTGCATTCGTTGCCTGGCTATTTTCACTCCCACTCATCAGGCTGTCACTGCTGCCGGTCTGGTGAGAAAGCTGAACAAGCTGATTAAATCCGCTGCTGACACTGTGGTTATACCCATCCAGAGCAGTCTGCGCCTGCACCTGAGACTGTCGAGCCGACTCCTGGAACCCGCTACTCGCCAGCTGGCTGAGCTTCATATTGACAGGCAGGTTAGACATCGCACCGGAACCGTCGATAACCGTCTGGCCACCGGCCGTCATCGTCTGCGTCGAACCGTTATCCGCCTGCCATGTTTGCTGCCCCTGGCGCTGCATCAGGTTGGTATCGAATTTATTTTGCGAGACGTTATCCATCGACATGTTGTTGAACGACCAGTTGCCATCCGCCGCCGTGCCGGCTACACCGGCTGAGCCAAATGCCATTGAGCTGAGGACACTCCCTGCAACCTGAGAACCAATAGCTGCCGCCCCTTTGGTCAGATAAAAAGAAAGCACCGGTATCGACAACGACAGGTACCCGGCCAGGTTGGCCACATCCGAATGCTGCAGCGCAACCTGATCGCTGTTGGCCAATACCAGGGCCGTTCCCCCGGTCTTCGTCTGCAGCCAGAACGTCGCGGCAAAATTCAGGATCGCAAACATTATCGGCCACATCTGGAAGTACAAAAATCCGCAGATATACAGCTTGAGCGTATTCAGACCAAAAAGGCTGTGGTTACTCGCCGCCAGTGCAATGACCAGAGGGAACAGGCACACCAGAATGAGCATCAGCAAAGACTGAGCAAACGGAAGCATCCGGGTCGCTAACGTGTTGCCGGCCGCCCACGCCAGGCGCTGTTTGGTCGATGCACTTTCCGAGGCCAGATTCACCAGGTTCGCGGTATCGGAGGAGCGCGCAGCAAAACCTTTCACACCCTGCCGGATTGCGGCATTCGTGATGTTGTTCTTCATAATCTGCGATGCACTCAGACCACCGGCATAAAAATAGCCATAGCTCTCACCCATCGCGTTTGCCAGTAGCGTCGTCGCATTAAAGCGGTTGCCAAAAATCTTCGACGCCAGCCAGGTAGCGGTTGCACTTCCGGGCTGCGAATCCAGATTGGCCAGCGTTTTGATATCTGTCGCCGCCTGCTGACACGTCACAAATTGTCGAACCCCGCCCGTCGTTTTATAAATCCCCCGGAGCGGGCTTGGGTTACTCGTGATGAGAACGAGAGGGTCCGTGGCGTTCAGCAGTTCGTTAACGGTGTACTTATGGTTAAGAAGAATGTCGCCAATGACGCAGTTTTCAACGTAATCCGGCAACATCTGTGACAGTTCCGGATTCTGGGTCCGGAAATCGCTGGTTTCCGCCACTATCTGGGAGCCAAACAACATGCCACTTTTCGTATACGTTATCGAGTCCGGCCTGGCCATCACATAGTCGTACACGGAGGCGAGATTAAAACCGATTGAGGTCGTCAGACTGGCGATGGCCGCCAGCCCGACAGGAACGTTATCGACCGCATACACCGCCGCCCTGTCGGTAATATCGATAATCTGCACGCTTCGTTTAGGGACCAGCAGTATCGAGGTGATCACCATGAATATGGCTATCCACTGGACAAACGCCATCGGGTTCCTGGACTTGATGAACGTATAGAGCACGCCGAGTACCGAAAAAATCCCCGCGATACGGAGAAGAGTGCTCCATGTACTGGTACCCAATATGGTGACGACTGCGTTAAACGCCTGTCGCCACATATCACCACCGTAAATAGTATAAACCTCAAGCATCAGTGATCTCCCCAGTGGTAGTTGCTCTGGTACGAGCCTGAAATGATGGTGCTGACCTGTTGCTGCAGGTACTGCATATTCCGGTCAATACCGTCTAACGCATTCTGGTCGGCTGCCGACTGTAACTTCATGTCAGCCAGCAACCCCTGCGCGTGCATAACGTTGTCCCGAAGCTGGTCGGCGGCTTCCTGTGGGAAGTTTTTCCCGGCAAGGGATAGACTGGCCTGTTTCACCAGCTCCTGCAGGTACTGGATCATCAAATCCTGGGCGATAAAGTCAGCAACCTGAATCAGGTAAGTGCTGCTCATCCCCATACTCTGGGCATTGGTCAGGTATTTCAGCACCGGTACCGAGGTCGTATTCACGAAGCCTTTTTCCTGGTCGGTCAGCGCGGTGTCATCGGTTAATTTGTTCTGCATCGACAACATCAGGTTTTTCACCAGCGTGACAAGTGCGTTACCCTCTGAAATGTTCACATCAGTAACCACCGGGCCCAGGCATACGCTTTCTTCATCGCAGCCATAGACTTTTGCGCTCCCGCCACGCATCAACACCTTCACCAGATCGCGATTATCGACCAGAGGGGTCAGAATGGTTACGTTGCCGTCCTTGTTGAAAATGATGGAACCGACCGTACTCATCACCAGTTCCTTCAGCTGGCGATTCCCGTTAAACAGACCGTTCCGGCTCAACGCATCCCAGATAAGGTTTTTGTTCTTCAGAACCTGATCCTTCTGCTTATCGTTTGCCCGGTCCGTCACGCTGTTATTCTGCCCGCCGACCGTGCATCCCTGCCGCGATGACGCCCAGTCTGAGAACAAGTTGGATTCACCGGCGATGTCCTGGCAAATCTTCTGCTGCGAAACCTGCGTCACGGGCCAGAGCCCCCCAATAATCCCCTGAGCGGCCTGGCATGAACTCATGTTGGCGGAGTTGACATCACTGGCCAGCTTTTGCAGAAAATCTTTTGCCTGCTTCAGTTCCGGTACCATCGTCTGCAACGCAAGGTCGAATGCATAACCTGCCGCATTGCTCATGATTTGCTTAACAAAGCGCTGAATTTCCTCGCCGCTAATCATCGAGAACGCGCCCAGATACGCATCGATACCCCCGCAACCTGCATTCAGTGAGGGAACCTGCATAGAAATAAGCTGCACGTTTTTGACCGGGTTTCGCAGGTAAACAGATCCCCCTGTAAAGTAGCCCGCCGCCTGACCCTGCCATGCCTGAGCCTGGGTGACGTTACCGCTGTAGCCGAGGCTACCGAAGAAGCCGTTAAGGTCGCTGTTAACATCAGCCCGGCCTGGCGCACTGGCAAGCCCCAGCATCATCGCCAGAGCAGTACCCGTGATGACTTTCAATACACTGGCCATGAACCCTCCTGAGTACTCTTCGGTCGACTGACACGGACCAGATAGTGTCCCGCAGTGCTGAGAGCGAACCCCAGAGACAGGGAAAGTAAAAAGAGGATCGGGGCCACCAGAACGCCATACACAGCATCAGGATGGCGAATATTACTCTGTAGCTGAAGAGAGATAAGACCGTAGATTAAACCTGATACCAGAAAGCCGACACTCAGCATTAGCCAGCCGTATTCGGAACGCGATAATGCATACTTGTTTGTAGTCATTTTGTAGTCCGGTTGTATTACTGAGGAGTGACCTGCGTACTGGCAGGAAGCGGCGGAAGGAGGCCAGGGTCAACCTGGTCCATATCCGCCAGGACAAGGCTGGCGTAGCGCCCTTCAAGCGCCGGTATTTCCATCACGCCCTGCGTCAGTGGATAGGCTTTCAGCGTATTCACGTTCACCACAAAAGCCGTCGGGGTCGCAATCGGCAGGCCATTACCAAAGAACGTCATGATTTCATCCGCGATGGGAATGGCTGAGTTCGGGTCTGATTTACGTGGGATTAACGGGACAGGAAACGAAGGGTCGCCCCCACCATCGAGCGAGTAGGCCCAGACTTTTATCCCGTGCTGGTCGGCCCATGCCTTAATCTGTGGGTCAAACTTCGCGCTGTACTGACAGTGTGCCTGCATAAACAGCACTACAGCGTAGTGGCTCATGTCAGCAATGCGCCCATCCGGCAGTTGCATTTTATCGGCCTGCCGGGTCACCGGGGACGCAGGTTTACTCTCTCCAGCCACCGTGGCCACCTTGTCCGCCTTGTCCGCCTCAAGTGCTGCAATCTGGTCCCGAACACTGACGCTGGCGTAAGCACCTGCAGAGAGCAATAGCCAACCGAGCAGCGCCTTATGCGCCACCGTCTGTAGAACATTCATGGGTTATTCCTTAAAAGTTAGGCTTGAAACCAGTAGCCACATTGAGGAAGCGTTTCGCCAGATCGTCCTGCGTCATAAAGCCATAGGCCAGCGCGCGGTAGTCTCTGGATTTCGGAGACACCAGGAACAGTGCGGGAAACGCGGCGACGCCCATCGCTTTGGTTTGTCCGGTATCCTGACGACTCTCCGGTACTGATGGTGCGATCTGGCCATCTATCGTGACCGGAATAAGAGAGAGGTGATTCAGTCGGGCAAAGTCAGCCACCACGCCCGCCATCTGCACATCAATCGGGTCCGATCCCCGGTAGAAATAGAACAGCCCGTACTCCTGAGCCAGACCGGTGATAGCGGACTGACGCTGTTGCTGATCGCGGGTCTGAACATACGGCGCCATGCTGTTGTAATGCGGATACTCAAGGTTGTAATCGAGATCAGGATGCTGCAGTTGTGCCGCAGCAAACGACTGACTGAACATCGAACCCCGGTCTGTCCAGAACTTCTGCCAGCGCAGGTAAGTGGCGGTGTTCTCTGCCGTGGGGTACAGAATGGCGCGGTTGAGCGCCTCCATCGTATAGCCCCGCAGCAGCTTCGCCTGCTCAACGGCAGACATCTGGCTGATATCCGGTACCGCCGGTGCCGGTGTTTCCTGCTGGCGTTCCGGCTTTGGCGGTCTGGGTTTTTTCTTCGGTTCGTTGTACCAGTTCCAGCCCGTGAAGGGGCTGGCTGGCGTCACAATCTCTTCCGCGAAGGAGGACGAACACAGCACCAGGAACAACGTCGCTATAAGGTATCGCATTATTTCCCCCCGCTGCTTTGCTGTTGCTGGACCTGAGCGGCAATCCGGTCCTTCACCTGCTTAACCATCGTGTCGGTATCAGGGATCTTCACGCTGTTCATTAAATCTTCGTAGAAATCGGAGAAATTAACGCGGTCAAAATCAATGCGCTGCAGTTCATCTACCGTGATACCCCGGCAATCCGGGTTTTCACCGCTGCCGAAGCCCACCCCCAGCTGGTCGCGACGGCCCTGCTCCTGAATGATGCGCGCCAGTTTGCCCTGAAATACGCAGTAAACCTGGCTTTTCTGGACACACACACCGAGTACTTTATGGTCACAACGGTCGCCTACCCCGACGGTGATTTTTTTGGCTTTCGCTTTTCCCAGCGCTTTTTCATCGCTATCGCAACTCGCGAGACCTACATCCTGTCCCCAGCCACTGTCCTTGCAGCAGTTCGCGAAGCCGGCAAACGCTTTCCGGCAGCTTTTAGCTTCACCAGTGAAAGCTTTTACATTCAGCTCGTTCTGGCTATTGGCCACATCCTGCCCCGCCGAGGCCAGCCCGGCCAGTTTAGCCACCGCCTCATCAAAACCACTGTCCCCGGCCCCGTTCGTACCGTCGCAGTCACCAGACTTACAGATATAGTCTCCGCCACACACCAGGCCCGAGGAGGAATACACCTTCTGGCACTGGTAGGTATAATCTTTATGCGAACACTCACCGTCGACATATTCAGCACACGTTTCGGCGGACTTCGTGCAGGCAGCATCATCAATCAGGCTGGCGCAGGTACCGGCCGTGTTTTCACTGACCAGATAGGTATCGGTATACTGCCAGCAATCGCTGTGCACGGTCTGCGTAACCCCATCAACCGTCACCTGACGGTCACCACCAGGGATCGTACACACTGAGCTGGTCAGCTTACCCCCTGGGCTTTCAGGGCAGACCGATGGTGTGGATGTCGACGGTACCCAGACTTTTTTTGTTGTCACAATGGTGATGGTTGGCGTGAATTTGAGCAGGTTATCATTACCGCCCCATAGATCCTGGTTAACACCTGAAGCCAGACCATCAATAGTGGTGGGATAAGAGTGCGTAATTCGAGCTCGTATGCGGCCGTCTGCTGGAACCACCTGTTGGGCGACATTGAGTGAAAAAGTCTGATTTTTATCAATCCCCAACCATGTTGATACGCCATACATCGTAAATGTTGAACTAGCGGGTATTATGGATAGCCTCGATCCCGAGAGGGTCATGATCCCGGACAACATCGTTGCCCCCGCCGTCAGCGGCCAACTAAATTCCAGCGTATTGGGATTAATCTTGGTGACATGCATCGTATTTGAGTTAATCCACACAACTGAAGTTGACGCCTGGTCTTCATAATGCCCCTCCATTTTAGTATCACGGGTGCACGTTTTCTGTACGGCGACATTCGCGCTGCACTGGAAATTCTCAAAGACTGATTTGGAGACCGTGGCCTCTGTGCACTGCTGGCCCGTTCCCGCCATCACGCCATCCGCATTACTTTCTGCGTCTTTACCAATGGTAATAAAAGGCGCATTCGGATCTATCACAGGAGGAGGATTGGTGCTGCCGGAACTAATAATTGACTGCGCCGCATTATTGCCCTGCATCTCAGAAAGCCCTTTATCGGCCAGCCCACCGTCGCCCCCCTTCACACCGCCGTAGTAATCACTCTGCGGCGGGTTCGCGGTGTAACCCGGAATAGCGCCACTGACTGACCCCGGACTGCTGAGATTTCCCGTGCCCTGGCCAGCCTGGCCTTTCCCGAAACTGGCCCCGGCATTGTAAGCATCATCGGCCGCACCGGTACCCGGAAGAAGGGCCACCATCATGGCGGCAAAGAGAAGTGGAATAACACCGGTAATAATGTGTCTCTTCATTTACTGGCCTCCATCAACTGGCGGGCTGTTGCTGCGCATTCCCCCTGCTCCGCCACCTTCTGCAGCATCGCGCTTATTGGCAGACTTCCCCGGATCACATCGAAATGCCCAGGACAGGTGATCACCAGCGCCGGAACAGACGTGATACCGTATTGTGCAAATAAGGTCGGGTCGATTTGTACGCCGATATCTTTCTGCTTTTTCGACAACTCAAACATACGTGTTGCCGTCGCACGCAAATCATTGTTCAGCCAACCCCGGATCGTGGCGGGGATATTCATCCGGGCGGCATCCCCTAGCATCTGCAGCAACCCTTCCTCAGGTATGCCCAGGCTCACAAAATAGACGGCAGGAAAATTGCGCTCATTCTCTCCCGCGTCCTGTTTTGCGTTGATCCCGGCGGTCAGCCTGGCTATCAAATCCTGCTGCGCCGGGGGGATAAACTGATGCGTATCGATGCCCCTCAGCCCGTCCTTAAATTCCTGCAGCGCGCTCTGCTGCTCCTTCATCCAGTCACGATCCTGAGCCGACGTCGTGTGTTCGCTGGCACTGGCCAGCGTGGTGACGATGCTAAGCCCGGCGATGAAAAAAACGTTTCGAAGTAAATTTTTCATATGCTGTCCTTAGAGGAAGACGCAGTTACGTTTCCGCCAGAAAAGGTATCCAAAGTTCTTTTTAGACTGAGGGGTGTTATGGGTCGTCCCCCATAACTGAGTGCTGGCACCGATGGGATGACAGTTGTTGGTCTCGGGGTACATATTCACCATCTGATAGCGCCATCGTTCCTTTGGCATAATGGGCGAGGGATACTGAAAACAGACTGCCGAATCAGCTCCGACCGAGTTCATGACCAGCCCCTCCCGATGCAACTTGAACGCCATCCGTTCAGACACCAGTAGCGATGACTCAAGCGGGGAGAACTCACCGCTGGTATACCCCGTCAGGGGGTACATTGAACCCTGTGCACCGGCGCACCAGAACAAGGGAGATAAAGGCATCCCGGCTGAACTGGCGGCCGCATCCGCTGCACATGCCCCCTGGGCAATCAGGTTGCCGAACAACGTGGCCTCGGGATTTATCAGCATCGAGAGCGTACTGTCGTTCCACATCGGATCGACTTCAGAGAGATAGCCAATATCCATATCCCCCGTCTGCATACATCCCAGGCTGGTGATAATATTCAGCCAGTAAATCAGGGGGTATTTGTACCAGTGAACATGGTAGAACGCGCCAGCAGCGGGCCGATCGCTTTGCCCCGCCGTCCCGGTCCCTGTCCGGCCGAGATTAATTTTAAAGCCCCCCATGTTCACCATCACGCCGGGCTCACGGGTAACATCGGTCATCGCCATTGGTTCCCAGAAACCGATGGCCAGGCCAATACGCCATAACACGCCCAGCTGGCAGATCTGAATGGGGGAGGACGGGTTTGATGTGTCCGGCTGCGGCCCGCTGGCAAGTTTTATGCTGCCGAGCGTCATAGGGAAGAGGCACTTCCAGCACACATCCGATATCGGGTTAACCCAACGCCCATCACCCGCATTGCTGGCCAGGGCCGTCTCAGAACGCGATAACAGTAACAACGGGAACAACAGCGCAATAGCAAACGTGCTCAGTGTTTTTCGCATACCACCCCCACGGGAAGGCGGGCAGCCGATATCGCCCTGATGATTGCAGGCAGAGTCATGGTGAGTCCTTACAGTGATGTCGACCGCGAACGCGGGGACAGTACAGAGAGTTGAAGGCGGGAAAATGGGCTAGTCGGCGGCGGCTTCCAGGGCGATTTTGAGCCGCTCGTCTTTATCCATCCGGTACAGTGCCAGAATGCCGGCACGTAATAGCGTTGAGGGTTTCAACAACGGGTTTTCAGCGAGCATCTGATCCATTCTTTCAACCGCAGCATCGTCAAAGCGGCCGCTGCGGATAGTGGTGTGCTTCGCCCTTTTTTGCGGTCTCGTATTCATTGGGCAACCTTATTATGTTGTTCTGTTGTTTATCCGGAATCGGTCCGGGATTCAGGCTGAGGCGGAGCGGAACATCGTGAGCACCGAACATCCTGAATCCGGAGCGATTGATCAGGATTCGTAGGGGGCTGTGACAACCTGAAAAGCGTAACCCGCTTCATAACCGTAATCTGAACCATTCACTTCTCCTTCAGCTATCCGCTTGCTGGCCGCCTGGATGCATGCAGCCAGCACCCCGGTTCGGGTAAGCCCCATCCCCTGGGACTTCATAATGAAGTACCGGCCGGGTGATGAATGCGGGAGCGGGAACGTCGCTGCATCGAGTTGAATCGGCTGCAGGGATGAGAAAGAGGCCACGAAGCACTCGTTCGGATCAGTACAGGGTTTCAGCGATAATGCGTACTGCAGTTCCCCCCTGGATGCCTGCATTATCTGGCCATCAAGACTGGCCTGGGGAAAAGGATGCGTTTTTACGGCGCCGGCAAGCTGCTCCAGGCAGCGAACAACATCGCGGGTGAGCATTGAACTCGCCGCCCAGACGGTCAGCGATACCTGCTGAAGCAGAAGCTCATTTACCGTTTCTGCGACCGCTGGCAGCGTCTCCGGCACAGGGGGCTTGTCCGCCCCGCCTGGCTTTATGCTTTTCCACCAGTGCATTAACCAGAGCACACCAATCAGGCTCAGACCGGTAACCACCGTTAATACGCACCCCATCACGAGCCCGGAGAGAAGTGGATGAGTGAAAAATTCCTGGGTCGACGGATGAATGATAAATTCCGGGGTCGCTGGAGAGGGAGCCGGGTAGACCCGTTGCGGGGCATCGATATAAGCGTCTGTCGGTTCTAATGGCATATTCTGGATGCGCCCCCGTCCTGCTTATCTTTCCCCTGTATTCCACGTTCATTGTCGAGGTAAGTTTGTCTGATGTCCTGGAAGGCCGCGTCTATGCCGGTCGTCTTCCGGGGAGGAACGCTGATGCCCGACTCGATCTCGAGCATTTTTGAAACGATGAACGTCACCAGGAATTCCATAAACCGCTCATCACGTTCTGTCGGCTCTTTAAGGTCAATACCGCAGGTCTCTCCCCAGTGCATCCACATCTTCGTGATCAAAACACCGTCCCATGCTTCAATTTCCGGGTAGAGCATTTTCAGGCGCGTTGCCGTCCCCCGCCCCTGAAGCGTCGAAGGGGTCTTCTTGTTGACGGGTTTTGCGGGTCTGCAATTGTTCAGCTCAGGGAACAGATCGCCTAACGTTGTCATCGTCATTTTTTCTCTCCTGAAGGGGGGATTTCTTCGATTTTCAGCATACGTCCATCACGGGTGATCCGCACCGGGGTATGTTCAAACCCAAACTTCGTGGTCAGCACGCCGGACTGGTCAAAATAAATCTGCTCGTCCAGCGTTTCGCTCGTTTCGCGGATATTACCGTTTACCAGGATAATCTTGAAGTCGCTCTGGCCCGCGATTTGATGCTTCACCCATTTCACCTGGTCAGCGTTATCGCCGTCGATGAAGTAGAGCGTCTGGTTATAGGCGACCTTATCCAGAGGATTCACGCTGTCACCCTTACGGGCAATCACGTTGCCTTTCATATCCATGATAGTTTCGCCTACAGTAAAAGTAGGGTCATACACGGAGGCGCGGTAGCGAACGGCGGGGGTCAGCCCCTGAACTGGCGGTGGCCTGACTGCATTTTTCTTAACGCGTTCAACGGCCTCATCCTGCAGCTTTTTCAGCTCACCGCTTTGCTCCATCCCTTTCAGACGCGCCTGGATGAACACCAGCAGGTCAGGCTCAGCGGGTTGCCAGAGGTTGCCCCAGGTACCGAGGTCTTTTGCGGTCGCGTTCATGCTGCCCACAGCGACCACCAGTAACATCAGCGGCAGCGGGTTCTTCATCGTTCCCCCTCCGCCATCCGCTTAGCAATACCGCTTCTGATAACCGGCGTGATGTCCTGCTGGCGGCTCACGACGGCCGGTGCGACCAGGATGATGGCGTTATGCGCGTTTTGCCATTCTTCCAGGCTGTCGGTCATGGCATAGTTAAAACGCTTCAGAAGCCGCTTTGACTGGTCTTCCGGGACGTTCTGCTCAACGGTCTGCTGTATAAACAGATCCATCGTGCCTTTCATATCAAAGGTCACCACCTCCGGTGCCGTGGACTTCATCCAGAGCACCGCTAACCCCGTCATCACCAGCTGCGAGAGCAACACCCAGACGGCGAATTTTGCTCCACGCGACGATAGCCCTGGCCACCTGACCTTGCTCTCTTTGACCGGCCCCGCGTCTGCCGGCTTTTCAGGTTGTTCATTCATGCTGCTTTCACCCATTCTTCAAGCTCCTTCAGCTCTGCACCAAATTCCTGCTCCGCCAGCAAATAAGCGGCTTCCTCAGACGTGGCCCCCTGCTTCTGAGCCTGCTGCATAAATTCGAAATCCACCCCTTTAGAACTGAACATGGCGCGCGTCACCGGATCGACAAACAGGCGATGGAACGAACTCACCTCCCCGACGCTGATAAGCAATGAACTGAACCCTGTATCAATGGCTTTCTGGAAGTATTTGATGACCTCCTTCTCGGTGTCATTAAACTGTTCCGGGTTATCGGCAAGGTAAGATTTGAAGGCTTTTGCATCCTGCAGCAGCGTGATTTTGGTCCCGCTGTTGTTCCACGCTGCTTCGGCCTCTTTACTGGCGGTGAAGTCTTTAATGCCCTGGGTGATGGTGATAAACGCGCCACGGTGGCGGCGAACGGTGCGGTACCCTGTTTCAATGAATTTCGCCGCATGCGGGTTAGAACCACCCAGCAGGCGCCATGCTTCATCAATAATGCAGACCTTCTTGAGGCTTCGCGGGCTGTGATACATTTTTTGCTGGATGGAAAGGATAAGCGAGAAGAGTACGGCACTGAGTAACTTCGGCTTATTCTCAAGGCTTAATAACTCGAGCACCGCAAAACGGGTATCGCTGGTCAGCGTGGGTTCGCTGGCATTGAAGTATTCACCGTGAGCGCCCCAGGTGCAGTAGGCTTCCAGCAGCATTGCCAGCTCAGCCAGACGGGCAATAATGGTCGGCTTATCGGCATACTCTTCATTCACCGCGTCACTTTTCAGGTAGTTATGAACGTCATCGATAAGCGCGTTCCCTTGCTTCAGTTCCCACGCCTGCACGACAGCGCGTTGAAGGATCGCTTCACATACACTGTCCAGTTTCTCTTCCGGGCTGGCCAGTACGCTGAGCAGCAGCACAATCCCTTCAGCAGAGTCCTTGATATCGCGTATGCCGTAGAACGGGTTAAACCGTAGCTGTGAGCCATCCAGATAAACGCCGCCAGCCTGGTGGCAGTAGTTTTTATAGCTATCGCCCATGTCGATAACCCATCCATATCCGCCGGCGTTTAACACATCGCGTAAAATACCCTGAGTCAGGAATGACTTACCGGCCCCGGACGTCCCGGTTACCGCGATGTTGGAGTTTGGCGCACCGTTCTCTTCTCCGAACATGTCGAAGAAGGCCACCTGATTCCGGTAGGTCGGGAGTGGCATACCGGTATAAGAGAGGTGCCGCTCAGCAACGACAGGCATCAGATTCACCGCGTTCCAGCTGGTTGAGCGCAACGTTGCACCTGTGGCTTTCAGGTCTTCCCACATACCTTCCTGCATGACAAACGGGAAACTGGCCAGCCAGTTACGCATCTGCTGATACTGTATGGTGGTCAGTTCAAGGTCGTTCTTGCGAAAGACGTTAACCGCAGCCAGCTCACACGACAGCGCATCTTTATTGTTGTCCGGGGTAAACAACGTCAGGTTAAAGTAGTACCGGCACAACGCCGCTTCACCGGAACCTAACCCCTGCCGTAACTTTCGCCATTCCGCTGCCGCACGTTTTGTGCTCGGAAACAACTGAGCATAAGCGGATGCCGCTTTTTTACTGAGGTCACTGTCTTTCCGGAATGCTTCCCCCTGGGTTTTCTGCTGATCTTCCACTTCGATGGTCCAGGTCAGCATAAACGGACACGGAATACCCAGATCCGGGGAGCGCAGATTCTGCAGATTGTCGGCGTTCTGCCATAGCGCAAACCGCGACGGGTTTTTGCTGAGCTGCATATTCACCACACGACAGGCAGAAGGAGGAATGAGTTTGCTTTCCGCGTGCATCCCATCGATACATTCCGGTAATTCGAGCCGGATATGATTTGGCCGGACTTTGACATCGATACCCGGATCAGGGATCTGACGGTGTAATTCCTCCAGCGGGTTATAGCTATCGCTTGCCGGCATCACCTGCTCCTGACGGTAGTTTGTCAGTTCACGCATAATCGACAGAAAGTCATTCACCGAGCTGTTTTTGGTTTCAATGCGCGCCGCATCGAGCGATACCTTAATGGTGCTACGCAGCTGGCTGATTTCTTCCTGAACCTGCTGCGTGATTTTTTTCACCGGACGGCCGTACACGATGAACACCCGGTAATTACGCAGGTAAAGCGGGTACTCGCGCTTGTTGGCGAGCCCTTTCAGTGCAGAACGCTCCCAGAACGCACGCGTGATATTGTTCAGGTAAGGGGCCATGTCTCCGCTCCACATATCGCGGCTGACCCCCTGAGCAATTTTTGCCCCGACGCACTTACTGGCCACCATAATGACCGTCAGGGGAACCTGGCGCGGAATTTTCTTGCGCAACATATCATCCAGCGCGGCGATCACCTGCTGGTTAGCGCCGGGCAGCGGTGCTGCTTCAAGAATAAACCCCATCGTACCGGTATTGATGAACATCTCATTGGCTTCATCCCAGTAACGGTATGGCAGGGTGGATGACAATGCGGGGTAATCGTAAGTCTGTTGCAGGTTCTGGCGCGCGACATGAGAGCCATCCTTCTCATTCACTTTCCCCAGCAACCTCATCAGGGTGTCGAATATCGTTTCACTCATAGCAGAATCCTTGGTAATTGACGGACAGGTACAACGGTGCCGGGTAGCATTTACTCATCACCTTCCGAAATGACCCGGAAACTCTGGTCCCAGTGGGCTTTGTTTTTCACGAACTCGACCACCGCAGGCTGATGGAAGTTATCGTCGGTATCTACCCACGGAGCAATCCAGAGCCGCTGAGTGACGTCCGGCACGCGTTGCGCCGCAATACGTCCGGCATCAACCACGGGCGCGGAAGCAGTAATACGGGCCGGAGCAGAGGGTGTGCTCCCTGTCAGACGCGGCGCGGGTGCCGCTGGCGGCGAATAAAGCGGTCGCGGCGCGATGGTATTGGCAGGAGCGGGAGAGGTAACACCGGTTGCTGCTACCGATACCGGGCGGGCAGGGTTCACCACGGGTCTGGTATTGGACAGTGCCGGCAGGGTTTCACCCGCAGACTTTTTTACGGGTTCTTTCCCGAGGTCATCCAGGCTTTTCCCCTGAGCGGCCAGCTTATTGGCTTCAGTCATGGTCAGGCACTGGTCAGTGGCGGTCTTATTGCAGTCGAAATCTGAGTTCATACCGGCGCAGCCGGTCAGCGCGCTGCAGAGAACTGCAGCACTAAGGATGTTTTTCATGGGATAACTCCGGGGTGTGTTTTACTGCATTAAGGAGGTGACGTGGATAACCAGAGCCGGGATTTCAATCGGTATAATTGCAATCCAAAAGCGGTTTAAGGGGGAGCGTCTAATTCCCATCATTACGCCCCCTCCCCGTTACTGGGGTATCGTATAGAAAAGGATATTTCTCCCCGGCTTTACTTCCGGCCACTTCAGCAACACCTGTACTAGCGGCCATCTCTTTTATTAACCAGGTTTCAATATCTTCAAGGCGCATACCGTCATGCGTCAGGATATCCTTTTTAAGCTTGACAAATGCAACTACATCAATTGGTTTATAATGTTCAAGTAACCGACCACACGCCAAATCCCACGCTGGGTTTGGCCGTATCAGCCATAGAATGGGATGTATAAAGCAGGCGGCGGAGAACACATAACTGATGATTGCCGGGAAATCAGTACTCTGATATCCGACACATGCGAAACCAAATCCCAATAGTGAAAGAAGTGTCATAATCTCACCATTTCCACGCGGCAATTTTTTTCCATTTCGCCAGTTTCTTACACAATCTCCAATCGCCAGTAACTTCAGATAATTTTCCAGCATCTAAAGCTCCTTAATTGATGGTATCGCCCAGACGAAGCTGACTGGCCTGGCGAAGCACCTCATCAGGATTCAGGTTGCCCACGGCGGTGGTTGAAGTTGCAGGGGAGGAAGGCGTTCGTGCGACGGCGTTCTGCACTTTAGCGCCCGCTTCCTGCGCCGCTTCTTTGGCCTTCTCTTCTTCGCTGTCTTCCAGCGTTTCGAGACGGAAACCCTCCTGGAATACGACCGTGACACGGTTGCCTGCGCCGATATCGATAACCGGGTGGTACTGTTCGGCAAGCTTAATCCAGTACTGGCTGAGGTTATCCGCCGCTTTTTCCGCGCCGCCACCAAATCCCTGCTTCAGAACGTCCATTCCACTGACCGCGGCGGTCGCGCCCAGGCCAACCGCTGGGGTGGCCGCTGACTTAACCCCGGAACCAATCCCGGAGAGGAAACCGGCCGCCCCGGCATAACCGATAATTTTGCCGTTACGCATCACCGGTTTGCCACGGATTCCCCCTTTCCCCTGATAGCTGATATGGCCTTTAAACGGCATATCGATGTTTTTGCCGTTTTTCAGTTTGCAGCTGATAGCACTCGTCCGGGCAATCCCACGTTCACTGGAGATATCCCCCCAGATTTCCCCGCTGACAAAGCAACCATCCATGTCGTATTCCTTGCTGTTGGGCAGCTGAACCTTGCCCAGCAGCCGGAACGTGATTGGCGTGGTGTTCTGCTGGCCGGTCACACTGGCGTTCGCATCGGCCCCCTCAATCATCACGGCATCAGAAAAAGAGCCCGATGAAATCCACGGGAGCTTAGTCTTTTTCGTCCCCATACTGGCGTAAGTGAATGACTTGCTTTCGAGTCCGCCCAGTGCCGTTCGTCCGCTACCGCCGGGATAAAATCCCGCGCCCTGCGCTGGACTGTATGGTGCACCTGCACCCTGAGCAGCTGGCGTCACGGCATACTGTGGTGGCCGGCTCTGACCTGTGGATACGGGGCCGGGCAATGGCGTATCGGTGGTCGATGATGGGGCAGTTACTGTGGCAGGTTGTTGTGGGACAGTCGTTATCTGGTCCTTCAGTCTGGCTATCTCTTCGTCCTTCTTGCGCAGGCTGTCATCAAACGACTGCTTGTTCTGGGTGACCTGCTGCTGGAGTATCAGCATCTGGCTTTCCAGCGCAGAGGTTTTCGCCTGCTGTTGCGCCAGCGCAGAGTCATTCAGCTGAGTCTCAAAAGCGGGCGTCACCACGCCGGTCATGTTCGGTACGGGGGTTGCAGGTGCGGCAGAATCTGATTTGGAGTGATTGCCAATATAAATAATGGCCCCCGTAGCCACACCTGTAACCAGTAGCGCCCCAATCAGAATGGCCAGTTGCTTACGCTGTGTCACTTTATTGATGTTCAGGCTCATGAGTGGTTCACCCCATCAGAGAAAATGACCCAGGCATAACCTTCACCCCCGGCATAAAGCTGGCGGGTGGAAAGCATCACGGCTCTGACGCCGGACTTCCAGAAGTCACGCTCGCGCAGGTTAAGGGTGATATAGCCTGGATTTTTCAGGCGATAGCGCACGACACGCAGATGCGAACCCACAAATTGCCGTTCGGCAGTGAGCTGAGCTGCACTGTCCGGGCTGTACGCCGGCATGCGGCTGACCGGGTACTCGGTAAAGTCATCAGGCACTTCCCCCTGCAGCACCGTGCGGGAGAGCGCAACGAGCGTTTTTTCGTAGCTCTGCCCTTCTTCCCAGGCTTTTGCATCATCGTTCTGGCGTGTCGGCGGGGACAACGGTGTAAAACGAAGGGTCCGGCCCGTTGCGGGTTTGGGCTGGATATTCAGGCTAAGTGCAGCGCCTTTAGCCGTTTCAAGGAAGACCGTAAAATTCTGGCCAGTCAGTGGTGAAAAAATCAGAGCGCCATCTTCCGTAGCCGTGGTGTTGCTATCGTATGCGCCTGCTGGGCCGCTAATGCGTGTTATCAGTTCCCCATCGATAATGATTTTGTTGGGGTTGGTGTTGCTGAGAACAACGGTAAATGAAGCGTCATTCTCAAACGGGATACCGGCCGGGCCGGAGGCGGCCCGAAGGCCGCCAGTAAATAACCCGAATGCAACTAACACTGCAGCGGCTGCCGGTGAAATGCGGATTTTCATGGGCAGTTCCTGTATCAGTGGTTTGGTGTCGTGGGTTTCAGCTCGAGGAAATCGTAAAGGCGGATGATTCCGTTCTCGTAAGCCATGTTGATGCGGAATGATTTATCCTGCTGAGGTAATGGGGTGATGATGCCGCCATTCGTGGTGGAGGGAGAAAGGCGAACTTTCATCTCCATCGCGCCGTCGCCGGTCTGAACAAGGTCAATCATGTCGTAGCGGGTACTTATCCCTCCTTTCTTGATACGATCAGCTTCCACATCCAGCGCCTTCTTCATCACATCACGTGATTCAGAGGGGACAAACCTGAGCAGAATTTTATGGTTACTGTCGATGTTTTCAGGACTGACGTTCAGACGGAGGGACGCGAAGGACATCGCAAACATGCTCAATGCGGAAGAATCGCCACTCTTCACATGCGTATTAAATGGCTGGTTATAAGCCATTGGGGTAATAATCTGGTCACGGGTTTTATAAAAATACCAGGCCAGCGAACCGGTGATGGCATTCCCCAGAATGCTCACGGCGAATAAAGAAGACAGACCGATAAAAGCGAGGGCTATCTTTTTATCACGGCTCTCTTTAATTTGAAGTTTCACAGGCGTTACGCCCTCCAGTGCCGGAAACCAGAATCAGGTATCTGGCGGAAGGTAACCTTAAAAATAAAAGAAGGAAGATGCCAGTAACAGAAATTCAGCATCCAGTATGACCCCTGCCCTTTTTTAAGGTACCTGACCAGTAACCACAGCGTCGCTGAAACAATCCCGAGGGTAATTGACATATTGTATAGAATCCCGATGAGATTCAGTGGAGCAACAACAATCAGTTCGTCAAGCGGGAGACCAAAATAGCGATTCTGTTCATTGAGTGTTTCCGGGAAAAGATATTTATCATTTTCCCCGTTCATCATGCGTTAGCTAGACCAAAACCAATCTTGGTAAAGATAACCGCCATCACGATACCTACAAAGACAAGTGGCGAACGGGTTTTAATAAAAAGAAAAATACCAAAGATGACTTCTGCAATATAAAACCACTTAACCAGTGATGAACCCTCACCAAAAGTTCCCGTGACGGTAGAGTTCTGGGTTGCCAGTAAATCAGAACCCGTCGCGTGAGCCAGACGGGTAAAGGCCAGCGCAATAATAATGGCACAAGCCATTTTCCAGACCGACCCAAAGTTAAATTCACGATTCAGATTAAATTTATCTTTCACGTTGCCGATAAAAGACGCTACCGCCCGTCCCTTTCTGGCGTTAAGGGCATTACCGATGTGACTCATGAGATATCTCCGGTTTGTAAACAAAAGTGAGTGAACGTAAGTGGTTGTTTACGCAGGCGTAATCTTCTCATAACCCTAAAAAAAAAAAACTGTGACACCCTTCACATTTTTTAAACGTTATAAGAATTATCTGAACACCATCAGAGAATACCCTTATCCATGCAGGAATTTTTTCTGTGCATCAGGGAACCATAGTCATGAAAGTAAAAGAGAAATTGTATGAAGGACGAGGTCGTCCTCGTAAGTTTCAGCCTGGGGAAATCGTGGAATGGAGGCTCAGGGCACCTGATAGTCTGCTGATGGAGTTAAGAGTGTTAGCCAGAATTGGCAAACGAAGTATTAACGATGAGATCATTGCCCGACTGCTTTTATCCTTAAATTATCAGCCCGATAAACCTGTGATAAGAACAGCAAGAGCAGAGAAACTCATTTCACTGGCCACACGATTTGAAATGTGGATTTCAACGTTAAAACCTCATGCCGACGATCAATCGGCAGTTCAGGATGCTGACCTGAACGCTGATGAATATTTATGGGTCTGGATAAATGGTGAGCGAGAGGTCATAAAGGGAAAGGCATCGGGTTATAGTATGCGTATTCCGGAGAATCTCTCCGATGAAATCAGGGTAATGGCCCGACTGCATAAGCGCAGCCTGAATGAGGAAATGCTGACCCGGATAATGGTATCGATGGGGTATCATTCAGCCGGTATTCTTGAACAGAATGACGATGCTCAGGCGCTGAAAGTATTATGTCTTGAATTTGAACGATATATAAAAGAAAGGATAGAAGACGCAGAAAAAAGAGCGTTGCCGTGGGAGGATTCACCTCCAGGTATGTAGTGATAACCGGCCGGTAAGGCCGGTTTTTTTTACGCTTCGTCGTTAACAAAATGCTGATTTTCGGCATTATTCTCAGCGTTGTTTATCGAATCAATATTCTGCGAAACCAGCTCTTCGAGATGATGCATCGCCTCCGCCCCCTGTGAACGCAGATACATTTCTGAGAGCAGCGTGGTCATAATGATAATTCCTTCCCGGCTGCCAGCTGCTTTACGGATTAAATCACGACGGAACCCTTCGAGATCGAAGGTGGGAGCTTCGTTCTTGTTTTTGTACACCATCAGCCCGTAACTGACTAATTCATTAACGACAGATGAATAGTTCGCTTCCTGGGCGTTAGCCCCCTTCTGTCGTTCAATTTCAACAATACCTTCAATCTCTCGATCTATCTTATCTTTGAAGTATATGTTTTTACGTGACATGGTATTTTTCCCGAAGTTTAAGACAGTGCTGCCTACGGCACTGTTCTCATCAATATGGCCCTGAAAGAGATGACTGATGTCTGTATGCAATCTGTTCGCTTCTCGTCTGATCCAGGCTTATACAGGTGTGTTATAGCGGCACTGTCTATGTGTGTCAATACGGCACTGTTTATACATTACCTGCTGTTTTATAACAGTACACACTAATAACACACACAACAGTGCCGTATCAGGCACCAACAGGTGTGTTAATCAGGCACTGTCGTGTGTGTGGGTTGCCACACCTTTTGGGGCCATACTTGCAAAAATCGTAATTTCTCAAAGTTATCACCATGATTTTAAAGATTAAATCTGCAAGGCGAAGCCTTGCGTGGGGTGTGATGTTTTATTGGTAAGAGTAGAGCGGCCTGAAAATAAGAAAATTGCGTTGGCTTCTTCTATTCCAGGATGTGAGTAAAAGCCTGGCAGGAAGCGCCTCACGCGCGTTTGTAGTGAATTACCTTGATTAAAATGATCGGCGCGGGTATTTTTAAAAAAGTCGGTCTGTAGTGCATCCTGTAGATTATGTGAGTGCATATTATGAAAATAAATTTGCTTGCACCGTTGCTGTTCGCAATAGTGTTCCCTGCCTCAGGTGCACCCCAAATGTGCTTCGACCAGGCCGGAAAGGATTACAATATTGACCCGTTACTTTTAATGTCGATCTCAATTCAGGAAAGCCGCCTGATTGCTAATGCAACCAACAGCGCTAATCGGAACGGCACAGAAGATGTCTGCGGAATGCAGATCAACAGCTCACATTATAAAAAGCTCGCCGGATTTAATATTACACGGCAACGATTGATGAATGACCCTTGCATATGCGTTTACACGGGTGCCTGGGTGCTGGCGCATAACTTCAGGTCATACGGTAAAAACTGGGATAGCGTAGGGATGTATAACACGGGGCCATCGAAGAAGCTGATTGTTCAACGTCGGGCATATGCTGAAAAAATCAAAAGTATATACCGTATACTTCAGGCCAGAAAAATTCTTCTGGGTAAACAGCCGACTGAAAAGACCGCTGGGGTTCTCACAACAGACCACGATGGCGTGTCAGAAATCACTCAGTGATCAAGGTATAAAAAAGCCGCTCAGATGAGCGGCTTTTTTATTTTTATGATTTGAGCTTTGCAAACTCTTCAGCAAGTTTCCATAAAGCCTGATTTAATTTGATGTCACCATCAATTCCGGTCACCTCCCGCGTTCTGGTCATCTTTCCCTTTGCTGACTTTCCGCGAATACCACCACGAATCACATTCTCCTGCACGCGGTTAAACGTCGTCCATAAATCGGAATGATTATCTTCCCAGCGTCGAGGATGAATAACCTGCTGAGCGGTAATGGGGGAATGCTCGCCATTGTATTTATACTCGAGTACAGCTTCACCAAGGATAAGTTGCTCGCGTTCTGACAACATAACGCCTCGCATCATATCGATACTGCTTTCAACATTATCGAAAGTTTTCAGAACTTCATAAGCACCTTCGATTACCTGCCCAACAATATCACCTTTATGCGGTACGCTTATTTCACCGAAGTTCTTCCAAGCTACCAGTCCATTCGTGCAAATCTGCCGAAACATCCCCGGAATCATCTTGTAGCTGCTTGAACCATCATGGCTATTCAGCAGAATAATTTCTGGTACTTCTTTTCCGTTCAGCTGGTCATGGCGACGCAGACGAATTAAGTGCTTAGTAAAATCTCGCTTATCAATATCGCGTGTCCGAGATTGTGTTGCAAAGTAAGGTTGAAAACCTTCACCGCGTAAACGGTCGAGAATGTTAATTGTCGGAATGTATGTATAACGTTCTGAACGGGAGTCGTGTTTATCTTCTGAGAAGGCACTCGGGACAATGCGCGCCAGTTCATCATTAGTCAGTGGGCGATTCTGACGGATTGAGTTTGGAGCACGATAACGGGATGCAAAGCTGACCATATTGGTTTCCTCTTCAGTTAAAATATCAGTTAATTGATGGATTAATTACGCGAAAGAAATGATCCATAGGAGCACCGGCGGCCACCGGATATCCATCGACAACCCATACAGAAACATAATCTGCACAGTTATCATTCAGCAGTGTTAATTCCTGACTATTTTCCGGCGGAGTAAATTCCATCGGTTGAGTGACACCTTCAGTCACTCGTAAAACCCAGCAGAACAGATCCGTAAATTGATCCACAGTCAGTTCGTCCCCCATCTTCCTGGAAGATTCTTGAGCGGCGGTTCTGACGTTGACGTTTTGTGTGTGCATCCTGTTTTTCTCCTGTGGTGATGGTTGTCCATCTCCCTGGTGAGTTCTCTCGCGGCAAAGGGCAAAGGAGCAACGGCGGTAAGCGGGACGCAAGGGGCGATGACGGAAAGTTTTTGCTCGCAAAAAGTTTATGGCAGCGTTCATTTACCCCTTGTGGAACGCGTCGCCGGTGCTACGAACAGCCCTCCGCGTGAGGACACACGGGGGATGGCGTCACCGGGGGAACAGGATGCACACAC
This sequence comes from Kluyvera sichuanensis, assembly GCF_040930405.1. Taxonomy (NCBI): domain Bacteria; kingdom Pseudomonadati; phylum Pseudomonadota; class Gammaproteobacteria; order Enterobacterales; family Enterobacteriaceae; genus Kluyvera; species Kluyvera sichuanensis. The sequence goes on along the minus strand of NZ_CP162272.1, from coordinate 8,825 downwards.
CCGACACGTCGGAACGGCGTGGCGCACTCAGAGCGACGGCGCCGCCGGCGCGGTTAAAGCGGCGCGGCCGCACGGCCGCAGCAAGCGCGCCTTTGACCTCAGCCATCAGACCCTAGCCGCATGGCCCGAAACCCGCAGGGGTTCGGCGGAGACTGGCGGCCGCGCAGCGGGTGCCTGGCGGAGTGGGGCTCGACGACCGGACCGCAACGCGGGCCGGGAGCCGAAGGGGGCCAGCTTCAGGCTTTTGCTTCTGGTTCTGGTTCTGGTTCTGGTTTTGGTTCTGGCCATCGATGTGCAGCAGCTGCAGCACAAAAAGCAGCACCGAGGAAAAATGAAGAGAATGCCGATCACCGGCAGAAGATGAGAACAGAAGAGTATCTGGCGGAGGGGGAAAAGCAGGAGCGCCGGAGGCGCATCCGCCCTGCCCACGTTCCCCGAAGGGGAACAGCGGCTTTTAGGGCAAAATTTAGCCCCTTTCCATGAAGGGGCTCTGAATACCTCAGACAACATGCACCGTTTCGATGTCTAACAGCAATCCCATGAATTCCGCCTTGTTTTGCCGCAGCCAGGATTTGGCTTCTGGTGATATAGCTTTTTCTATATCTCTGTCATATTGATTCAGTGCAGCGGCCTCCAGCGTGCTTAAAACTATCCCCCGCCATGCCATTCCGGCTGAGTAGCACGCACCTGCTGGCAGCGTCCCCATCAGGGACGCCCTGCATCGATTCGAATGAATTGGTGCCCAGTTTCCTGACTAATTTTTTGAGAAGCCGCTTCAGTCGCCGCCTCTTCCGCCAACTGCTTATCCGCAGCCTTCTTAGCTACCCGCTGCTTAGCCTCGTCTTCACTTATCAGCACCATATCCGGGAACTCAGCTTGAAGCGTAGTGAGGTTCTTGAAGTTACAGAACGCAACAGGTTCGCTTGCGCCATTGAGTGTGATGGCGAAGCTGTAAATCTTGCATGCGTCTTCTCTGAAGAAGACATCAAATCCAGCCTGCTGAGTACCGGCATTCAGTGTGTTCATCGTATGTACTCCCATTATTGATTTTTGGTTTGGCGCTCCTCATGGAGCGCCGCATGTGTTTTTAAAAGTCGCGATATTCTTCAGGCAAATAACCACTTTCCAGCAGTTTGCGCGCTGTCTCGCGTACCCAGTTCAACAACTCAGAATCGAATAACTCTTCACGTTCAGGCAGCATTGGAAAAGCCTTCCAGCTTTTCAGACGCCAATACAACTCAGCGCCTTCATAGCTGCATCTGTCGATATGCATGCGCTCTGAAATCATGTCGTCAATTTGAGCATCAAGAATTAACGCCAGTTTGTACGCTGCATCAACGGCGACTACAGGGCTTTCAGCCCAGTGCCCAGCTGATTCACTCGCCGCTGTATTGATGTTGATGTTTTGATCGCAAACTAACGCCAATGAATGCGCTAACTCACTGTTAGTGACCAGTTTTGCTCCCATCTTCCTGGAAGATTCTTGAGCGGCAAAGGGCAAAGGAGCAACGGCGGTAAGCGGGACGCAAGGGGCGATGACGGAAAGTTTTTGCTCGCAAAAAGTTTATGGCAGCGTTCATTTACCCCTTGTGAAACGCGTCGCCGGTGCTACGAACAGCCCTCCGCGTGAGGACACACGGGGGATGGCGTCACCGGGGGAACAGGATGCACACACCCGACACGTCGGAACGGCGTGGCGCACTCAGAGCGACGGCGCCGCTGGCGCGGTTAAAGCGGCGCGGCCGCACGGCCGCAGCAAGCGCGCCTTTGACCTCAGCCATCAGACCCTAGCCGCATGGCCCGAAACCCGCAGGGGTTCGGCGGAGACTGGCGGCCGCGCAGCGGGTGCCTGGCGGAGTGGGGCTCGACGACCGGACCGCAACGCGGGCCGGGAGCCGAAGGGGGCCAGCTTCAGGCTTTTGCTTCTGGTTCTGGTTCTGGTTCTGGTTCTGGTTCTGGCCATCAATGTGCAGCAGCTGCAGTGCGAGCACCACCGGCAAGAAAAAATAAGGAGAATGCCGATCACCGGCAGAAGATGAGAACAGAAGAGTACCAGGCGGAGGGGGAAAAGCGGGAGCGCCGAAGGCGCATCCGCCCTCCCCGTTCCCCGAAGGGGAATGCGTTTTTCGCCGTGGATTTTACCCACTGTTTCGCTGAAAAGCTCCAGGGTATTCCTGTGGATAAATGCATAAAGGGCGTGATCAGCGCCCTCTAAACATCATTGGTCAAAATATCGCCAATTATCTATTATCGCGATATCCTCTTCAAATTCGTGGTGCATTTCTGCCATTTGCAGTATCTCGGAGAAGTGGTTTTCTTCATCCGTAATAATCCCGGTATGGCGGCAAAGATGGAGCACATTGGCAAGAAAATCAGTCAATACGGTTTCCAGCGTCTCCCCCTCCTGATCCAGGCCGGTGCGCTTCGCAAACAACCAAAGAGCCTCGGATGCCAGCGCTACATTATCTAAACTGGATTCTATTTTTACTGGCGCAGATTCGACCGAGATGCGTTCCGCAAGGTGCATCAGTTCACTGGAAGGTGTTTCTTCCCGGCACTTGTCATTAATCATCAAATTTCTCCGACTCTGTAACGGCTAAATCTTGCCCTATTGCCGCCCCTCCGGGGCGGCGCTTTAAGTGGTTAAGCCAGACCAAGCCCGGAATACACGGTTGTCATAAATTGCTGCCAGTGCTCAAAACGCAGCGCCGGAATATGCGCACGTTTTCCAGCACGGAGTGCATTTACAAACTCGTTCGCCTGTGCGACGATTTGCGGGTCAAATTTCATGATTAACTCCTTCGTTAGTTGTGATTGCCGGGTTATCGTTTGGTCGCGCAAACCCGGCGTTGAGAAAGCAGGGGAAACCCTGCTTTTTTAATGCCCGAAATTTACTGAATCAACGGCAAAAAACTGTTCGTGTATCTGGCTGGCTAACTGGCTATGCGTCAGCGAATCGAGATCGTTACATTCAAAAAAGCGCCCATCGCGGCGGAAAAATATATTGCAGACATCACCACCAACCATGTCCTGCGACTTGAAGGATTCCCCCTCATTGCTACGACACCAGTCGATGATTCGTTGGACTGCCATTTGGTCGATATACCGCGCCTCGGAAATCTCCTGCCACGGTGAACGAAATTGTTCGTTCTCCCTTTCAATCGCGGTATCAGTAGCGATAAGCTCCATATCAGGGAACATTTCACGTAATTGAGCTAACGTCTGGCCATCGTGACGAGTGCACCATTCCCCCCCACGTTCGACGGCGAAATCCCACACACGGGAATGTGACGGCTGGAAAAAAGCCATTGCCTTCATTGATTCAGCGATAATTGACATAGTGTTCTCCCGGTTTGAACGGCTGCGGATGCTGCCTGGCTAACTAGATGTTGATCCCTTTGCTTTCGAGCTGGCGCACAAACTGTTTGAAGTGATTAGCCTCAACGACATTTTTGTGCTGAAACTGCTTATCCACGCCGCAACTCAGTGCGTAGAAGTATTGATTTTTCATTTTCTCCGGGCTGCTACGGCGCATGGTTTTCAGCGCGTCCAGAGTTTCGAATTCAAGAACATCCCATTCGTCCGCAGAATTTTTTTCGTTCTCAGCGACGAGAATGATGTACGTGGGTTTCCCCCCCATCTTCCTGGAAGATTCTTGAGCGGCGGTTTTGACGTTGACGTTTCGTGTGTTCATCCTGTTTTTCTCCTGTGGTGATGGTTGTCCATCTCCCTGGTGAGTTCTCTCGCGGCAAAGGGCAAAGGAGCAACGGCGGTAAGCGGGACGCAAGGGGCGATGACGGAAAGTTTTTGCTCGCAAAAAGTTTATGGCAGCGTTCATTTACCCCTTGTGGAACGCGTCGCCGGTGCTACGAACAGCCCTCCGCGTGAGGACACACGGGGGATGGCGTCACCGGGGGAACAGGATGCACACACCCGACACGTCGGAACGGCGTGGCGCACTCAGAGCGACGGCGCCGCCGGCGCGGTTAAAGCGGCGCGGCCGCACGGCCGCAGCAAGCGCGCCTTTGACATCAGCCATCAGACCCTAGCCGCATGGCCCGAAACCCGCAGGGGTTCGGCGGAGACTGGCGGCCGCGCAGCGGGTGCCTGGCGGAGTGGGGCTCGACGACCGGACCGCAACGCGGGCCGGGAGCCGAAGGGGGCCAGCTTCAGGCTTTTGCTTCTGGTTCTGGTTCTGGTTCTGGTTCTGGTTTTGGTTCTGGCCATCGATGTGCAGCAGCTGCAGCACGAACAACAGCAGCGAGAAAAGATGAGGAGAATGACGATCACCGACAGAGGAAGAGAACAGAGGAATACCAGGCGGAGGGGGAAAAGCGGGAGCGCCGGAGGCGCATCCGCCCTGCCCCGTACCCTAAAGGGGTACGGTTCTTTTGGGTTGTTCATGCCCCATAAAGAAAAGGGGGCTGCCAGTACGTAACTGACAGCCCCTTTGTAAAGGCGCTCTCGGCATGACTAACCGCATCAGTCCTGAAAAGGCGGGGTTTCCCCCGCCTCCAGGTTGCTACTTACCGTTGGATTCGTAAGCCAGAACTGCAGCGACCTCCCTGTCCCCATCCTTTAGCCTAACTTCACATAAGCGCGTTCGGGTTAAGAATGTGAATATTAACAGCGTTAAACACACGATTAATACGCACCAGACCAGGGCGTTTCGCGGCAGTTTCATGGTTTACTCCTCCTTGCAAATTGCACGGTAAGAGGCCATACTGGTGTTGATCAGACATACAGTGGGCCTCGTGGGTTAATGAAAATTAACTACGGGGCTTTCTGCTTTCTGCCACACAACTCGGTAACAAACCACCTTAACGTCATGAGGCAAAAAGCCTCAAGCGCCACCGCCATTATATCCCGTTGTCTATCATCTGCCCAGGAATAACAGTCTGAAAGCTGTATAAATATACATCCATTTATGTCTATTTTTAAACCGAAACTATGCCTAATGCCTCACGAATATCAGCAGCCCTTTGTTCGCTTCCTGCACTAATGCCGGCGTTATAGACCAGGTTAATCAGAGATTGTAATGCTTCCCAGTCATCTGGCTCGAGATGAGCATCAAGCCGACAAATGATCTTACCGCTTTCAGCATGTCGGAAAACGGTGCCAGCTTCTTTTCTCTCGAATTTTTTATTTATTATGCTCAAGATCCCCCCTCGATTTCTGTCCTGCGCTGGTATTTCAGCTTGTTCGGTACCTGCCAGCGTTCAGCGATACGAATGTGCTCAGAGGTATCCCGCACAATAAATGGAATTTCATACATCACCGCATATAGCGGCTCATTGCTCATTCGCAGCCACTCCAGCTCCTTCAACGAAGCGAACCGCGTCTGCCAGCACCAGAACACATTCTCCAGCTCTGCCGCGTCAAACTCGTCGCTCCATCGGGTGTACCAGGTGCAGATGGTTTCAGGAGACTGAAAATTGAGGTCAATCTCTGCTTTCGCAAGCAGGTTCTGGCGCAACTTCCAGCGCTGGTCATACTCGCGTGATTCACGGCGCATCTGTCGCGTGGTCTGAATGTTTGATTTGTGCAACCTTCTGTCAGTACGGGTGTGCATAATTTCAGGAAAAAGCTCGGCCTGTACATCCAGCGTGAGTGGCAAAGGACAGGCTTCCCCACCGGTTGCGAGCATGACTTCCAGCGCTTCTTCAACCTGTTTCAGGTTTGAGTGGCGATTCTTTGGCACCCAGTTCAGACCAGGTATCTGTCGGGCCACTGTGGCATTCAGGCGGCTACAGCCTGTCAGCACACGCAGGAATGTCCGCACATAGGGCATGGCAGGCAGACGTGCGCCACGTTCGCAGGCAGACTCCACCATGCTGATGGCCTGCATAGCGGCCTGACGGGCTGGTTTCAGTGAAACAAGAGCATGAGAAGAAGGGATCATACTGCTACCTCCGCGCTCATGAGGCTTGCGACGGTACGGGCAGTACAGTTAAATCGACGCAGACCTGCCATCCGGGCAATCAACTGACTGACCTGTTCCGGGTCGAGGGTTTCGCACTGATGCAGAGTTCGCACGACTTCCCCGCCGGATGAGAGCAGCACCAGAAGCCAGTATGGCGAGACTTCTCCGGGACTGCACACACACAAATGCCAGTCATCGCTGTCGTCCGCGCTGAAGCGACACTGTACCGGGAAAAATCCTCCGAACTCGCTGCGGTACTCCGCGCTGACGCGCCAGCCCGGCGGAACCGTCAGCATCCCGGTCACAGCATCACTGAGGGCACGCCGCGCCTCTTCGCCCTGCTGGCGAATACATTCCATGTCGGTAGCCGTCAGGCTATTAATACGGGTCAGGTCATAACGTTTAATCATGTTTGTTCCCGCCGCCCAGAGGCGGCGGCCTCCGTAGTTAAGCAGCGTGGTCAGTGGTATCAGGGACAATGTCTGTACTTTTTCCGGCCTGAGCGACAAGTGCAGGGCGCACCATCCAGTCAGGAAGCCAGTTCTGTACGTTCAGATCCTGTTCGGCGGCTTTCGCCGCATCGCGGCGCTTAAGTTTTACAATCTCACCCGCTTTTTCGGAGAGTCCGGCTTCTTCATATGCCTTACCAATCTGGGCAATGTTGAGTTTACCGAAGTAGCTCTCCGCTTCCGGCTGCCACCACTTACGCAGGTCAAAATCGAGGGCCGCTTCCAGCCCGTCCAGTTCGCTTTTTTCCGTATGGTTATACAGGCGCTCCTGAATACCGTTGATACCGTGAGCCGCACAGAATCCCAGCAGGGTATTTACCTGATCTGTTGACCATGACAGCAGCCAGGTAAAATCGAGATGCCAGTTTTCAGGCAGCGTTGCCTGAAGCGCCTTTTTCTGCTCTTTAAGCGCTGTCAGCGCCTTCCCTTCTTCACCAGAAGGTGCAAGCGTTGCAAGATGGTACTGATTCGAGGATACAGAGGCTTTCAGCGGTTCATTACGCTTGCCATAGCCGCCATCAAACAGACGGATGCACAGCGTCCACGTCAGCAATGCCACCGACACATCAGGACGACCTGCCAGTTCGGCCTGAACAGCCAGTGTGCGTTCTGCTGACATGGCCTTGACCAGCGTTGCCGGATAAGCATCGGCGGGAATATCAGGCGTGGTGTACGTCACCACATTTTTTTCCCGTTCCTGACGGGCCAGTTCCTCTTCCGCCCGGTCTTCGTCAGTCAGCTTGCGAATGCCTGGCTGTACCTGAAAACTGCCGCCATCCCATGATACCCAGACACCATGTGCAGCCCGGAACTCTGGCGTGGCTTCGCGATAGGTCGCTTCACAAACGATGTCGTCAATGTCCTGCTGCAGCGCATATTCGTCGTCATAAGATGCGCATCCTTCGATAGCCTCTTCCAGTTCGTTGATTCGCTGCTGTTCATCATCCGCGAGTACAGGCGCGGGCATTTCAAAGCGGTACAGCGCCTTATCTTCGCCACTGCCGCTCAGTTCCGTCATACGGAATTCAGCCCAGCCCCAGCCCTGCTCCTGCTTAATACGGGCAGCGAGCACGGTGAGCTTGCCAGCCAGCAGGGATTTGACCAGCGTAGCATCAGCAAAGGTGCTGTCCTTGTCGCTGAACAAATCAGCGATCAGCGTACCGCCAGCAGCGGTATAGGCTTCCTCGCCCACATACTCAAACATCGGGTGGCTTACTGCCATTTTGTCGTCGGTCACCATTTTGCGCAGGGTCTGTACAGCTGGATCAGACCATTTCGCCACGGCTTCTTGCCAGACCTGTTCCTGACGTTCATGCGTATCGGCAAGGGTCAGCACTTCGCACTGCTCCAGTGAGATGTTATCCCGCGCCAGCGCGTCCAGCAGGGACGGCGCAAGGTTCGCCAGTTTCAGGCAGCGCAGAACATGGCGAGGGTGGTAGCCCATCAGAGCACCAATCTGAGAGGCTGTTTTCCCCTCCTGCACAAGCGTACGGAAGCCGATAATCTGCTCGGCAGGGTGCATATTTTTGCGTCTGCCGTTCTCGATCATCGAGGCCGCTACCGCCATTTCCACGGGGAGGACTTTCACCGGAAGAAACGGTGTATCGGCATCGAGCACACCGCGCATCACCAGAATCCCTGTTCCTCTGCGGCGACCTTCCCCGCCGACAATACCAATCGTACCGTCTGGCAATTCGGCACCAATCAGGTTCTGCAGAATCCCCATTGCCTGAATACTGTCCGCCATCTCCTCCACTTCCGTATCGGTATGCGGGATAATACGAGTGTTCAGGTCGGTACGTGCAAGGCGGGAGTACGGGAAAATCTGTACAGGCGTGTCCGCGAGCAACTGGACAAGTTTCTGCTCGGTGGTCTGTGCGCTTTCAGGCGCACTTTTTTTAGTGCGTGTTGATTTGGCGTTTTTCTTTGCCGTAGTATTGGTGTCGACCATTTATAGTTACCTCTTCAGTTACTGTTGTGGTTTGCTGTGACCGGACGGCCATCCGGTCACAGCGCTAATTAATTTCTCATCAGTTAATTCGGTTCGGGTGTTTCGCCAGCGCGGCAAATGACGGAAAAGCATCAAGTACGGCGATCATGGTTTTTGCGGAATCGAGCATTGCGCTATCAGACGAAGTAGCGCGCCCACGGCAAACCTGAATCGTTGCCAGAATCCCCGCTTTCACATCTGAGAAGCGCTCGTAACTCCGGTTGCTGAACAGGACACGTTCTCCATTAGCCATAACCTGCCAGTTACTGCAGTCGTTAAAACGGGTATCAACGCTATCAAACTCAATAACATGCGTATCACTGGCCCGGATTCGAAGCCGTTTCAGCATGATGCTGCTTTCTCCAACTTTCCTGGATGCGGTTTTAACCGTGGTGTCTTTCAT